>DATMQC010000059.1:0-10028 GCA_035567275.1 Chthoniobacterales bacterium
TTCCCGAACTCGTGCGTTGTGGTCACCGAAAGACCAGTCAAGGCGCATGTGCCTCCTTGAACCGTCGCACATTTTTCTGGCTACACTCATTTTGGGGGAATTATATGACTATAACATGTGTTCGGTGTGGTTTCTATGGCAGGAATCGTCTTCTCTCTGGCACCAACTCGCTTACTTTGATATCGTGTTCTCCTGCGATCCGATAATGGCGCCGATGAAAGTGCTGGGCATAACGTAGGCCGAGGCCTAATTTCAATGAGAACGAGGGCATGACCGACACCTCAGGAAGCAGGTCCGTTCGGTCCACGGTTGGAACGATGAAATAGGAAGTTTGCCCTTTTATGACTTTCACAATTGAGATACAGCCCCGGTCGCCTTTTGGCACTGATAGAGATGAGCGACTTGCCGATGCGGAATCTCTCGCCAAGGAAAATTGCCCAATTGGACGGCGTTAAAAAAACAGAGTGTCTTGAGAAGGTACAAAAAGGAGGTGTTTTCGAGAATCCTGTTGTCGTTGCCGCTGCAATCAGTGCCGTGGGTGCAGTTATCCGTGAGTTTTTAAAAGGCTTCTTCCAATTGCTCCGAGAAAAGCGCCAGAAAGGCACGTATGAAGCCTTCTCCTTGCATATTCACAACACCCATTTTCACCTCGCCGACGACACGGCAGCTTCGGTTGAAGCGGAGATAGAGAAGATGGTCGAGGATGCTTTGCGGAAAAGGGAAAACAAGTAACCTGCGGAGCCAAAGCCACTGAGAAGTGCCTGGCGGCTTCCAACTCCCACTCCACTTCCTCATCGAAGGCGGGTGTCCGAGCGGGGAGGAGAGTGCTTGAATTCTTTTGTGGCTTTGAGGTTTTTAGCGTGTTGGATGGCTTCCTGGTGATTTCTATAACGGCGGCTTTCTTATTGCGTTCGGTTTTAGCTTTTATTTCAGAAGTTTCAACAAAAGGAGCAGGGTTGGGTTCGGGGGTAAGCGTCCGGTTTTTCGCGCGGACGCTTCTACTTCAGTTAAAAAGCCGACTCTTCTAACTTTTTATCCGTTAGATCATCCATTATATTTGTTCTCGCCACCAATCAGGTTCTTTTATCGATTTAGCTTTTCGTTCCGCTTTAGTAAGTTGCCGAGTGGCGGGTTTAATTGGTTCACCAGTATTTGGGATACCCCCTTTTCGATATTTCTGATTCACAGAAGAAGAGGAATGTCTACGCCAATCTAAAGCCCCAGGTCTTGAACGCTTTTGTTTCTTCATTTCGCTTTGATCCAATCTGTAATCCTCCCCCCTCCTTAGCGGCGGCGGCTGCGCCTCGTTTTCTGCTTTGACACGTGCAGCTCCAGCAAGGCTTTTGGTGTGTGTGTCGGCAACAAATGCAGAGACTGCTGTTACCGGTTGCTGAACGTCAGTGGTACGTGTGGGGGGCTCGTGGAGCCGTCTGAATAAGTAGTGCGCATAGTATTCGTGTTACAATTTCGGTCGGTATCAAATACGGTTTTGCCGGTCGTCTGGGCTTTGGCGGTATAGGCGGTTATGGCGAGGGCAACGGCAAGGGGATCGAATTGAGATTCATACTTTTACATTTCGTGGTTTTCGGTGCAATACAGTGCACTACTCTGATGCTACGACGGTTTTGATGATCTCATGAGGGAAATCGCCAAGTATACCGGGTGAGGTGGTTCTCCGTCTCGGCGGGAGTATTTGAGGCTCGTATCGCAACCAGCATTCTCCGGTGGCAGACCCGTCAGAAAAAATTTGCACCGCCATAACAACGCTCGCAATGGTCCCTCTAGCGAAAAGGATGGCACCATGTTACTCGATACAGAAAAGGAGAAACCGAAAGCTCAAGATCGCCGGTGGGGTCGAAGGGCTGATGCGGGAGTCAATTAAGCGGGCCTTTGCATATATGATGGGCCAGAAAGTTAGGATCGGAGTCGGCCAGCAGGTCGATACGACCGATTTCCACGTCGAAGCCATCGATCTACTCAGCAACCACGTCCCTTGCGAAGCTGGGATCGCCTTCGTCGTCGCCCTTTACTCGGCGCTAAAAAGACTGCCAGTGCAGGCGGGGGCTGTCATCCTCGGCGACCTGAGCATCCAGGGGAACATCAAGCCAATGCTGTCTCTGGCCGAGCCGTTGCAAGTTGCGATGGACAACGGCGCACGCAAGGCACTGATCCCGTTGGAAAACAAAAGGAACTTTCTCGAAGTCTCTGGCGACATCGTGGAGCGAGTTGACCCCGTGTTCTTCTCCGATCCGATAATGGCGGCGATGAAGCCGTTGGGCATAACGTGAGCCGAGGGCGTAGATTCAGAGAGAATGATAGCATGACCGACACCCCCCGGAAGAAGATCCATGTGGATTTCCCTAACGGGATTCGAATCCGTGTTACTGTTTAACATACGGGCTCAGAGATTTCTAACGCAAAAATCCGTACAGGACTGCCCAACCTAAACTGCTGCAGCGCCCATGAGGAGTTTGTGTCCAGAGGGTCTGGGCCAGGCTGATGTCTACGTGTGGGAAATGAATCGAGTGAGCGCCTCAGGACCAGGTCGGTTGATGTTCGACCTCAAGACCAATTGAGAGAAGGCTCGATTGCGCCCCCGAAGAATTTGAATATCGGCGAACGCGAAAATGGGGCGAACGGACGAGCAAATTGTCCTGTACCTCTTCTTTGACGGATGTAGCCTCAAGTCGCCCGCGACGGAGATTCTTTCGGTGGCTTCAGAGCACCTGAAAACACTGGGCTGAATAGCGTGGCTTAAGGGAGAGTTGCTGATGATGGATTGGTCGAAATTTTGAAGTAAGCCTCGGCATCAGCTTTCAAAATCGGTCGCCGGTACCATTGAGCAAGCGTCTTAGGATCGTGACCGGCTTCGAGAGCGACTTTGGCTACGTCCTCGATAAGAGACAGCCGGTAACTGATATACGAGTGACGAGCAGCATTATTCGGCCAGGGCCATAACCCTGCAGCCTTTTCTGCTTTCTCACGGAGTTTTCTCAGGCGTTGTTGGGAGCGGGGAATAAGCGAACCCTCCGGCTTCGCGTGCGACTGAAGAATCGTGGCGAGATTATCCGATACGGGAGCCCAGCGTGGCTGGAGAGTCTTCGTGGTAAACCATGTTAGGTCGATCTTCCGGTTTACGAGGTTGATGTGCTTCCAATCGAGTTTCATAATTTCGTCTACCCGTAATCCGGCGAACATTCCAATGGCGAAGAAAGGAATAATTTCCGGTGACGCGCACCTCAGAAGATTTTCAGCCTGATCCTGTGTAAGGACCGTGATCGGTTTCATCTTCCGGCTCCTCGCTTTGTCGATCCCGTCGAGCGGATTACGCTCTAATACTCCGATTTTCACGCCGTACTTTAAGATCCCGAAGACGTATCTCGGGACTTGGTTCCGGCTTGCGACGGCGAGAGGCTCTCCGTTTTCGGCCTCAAGATTTGAAAGCCAGGATTCAATCCTTGCCGCAGTCAGTTCACTGGTCCGAACGTCGGCAAAGGCGGCGGTGAGGCGACGACCGGCGCTCAGAAAGGTTTCGAAATGTCGCAGAGAAATTTCGTCGCGGGAAAGAAGGGAATTGTGAAGCTCCGTTGCTCGTTCGACGAGTTCCGCAACCGTGATTGATTTAGAGGCGGCTTGTAATCGACCGACGACAGCGTTTGCCGCGTCAACGAGTGTTAAACTGTATGGTTCTAAGATCCGAATGGCCTCCTCCGCCTGTGCTCGCTGAGAAGCAGTCAAGGAATACGCCTTCGAGCCGTAGTCTTCGAGTTCGCGGTTGCGTTTATCCGCTTCCGCTTTCGCGTCCTTCTCCGACGAGAACCAGGCACGGATTCGCGCTCCGTTGGGCCTACCGATAATAAGCCAGTGCTTTGACCCGTTTGGAACCTTCGATTTATGTACTTCAAACAGCCGCTTCTTTGGTCGCATAACCTTTGGCTGAGATTAGGGCGAATTAAGGCGCATAACAAGGCGTTTTCGGTAGTTTTAAGGCGTATTGAAATCTGAGAATTACGCGCAGTATTCTACGTAAGACCTTTGAAATTAGGCAAATACAACAGCGCGCCCTGCGGGACTCGAACCCACGACCCACGGATTAGAAATCCGTTGCTCTATCCGGCTGAGCTAAGGGCGCTTTTCTACGATTTTGATCCACGGATATTTACCGTGAAATTTTGGACGTTGTTGGGCAAATGACCCAGACCAGATTGACCAGTGCCAACGGCAATGGGCAAGAACCAGAACTCAGCATTTGCGCCGGCATAACGCGTCCGGAAGATACTATGTTCGTGTCTACCGGCAAGGCAAAGAGGTCTGGAAATCCTTGGAACGACGAGCTACGCCGCTTTAGGGATCAAGGGCCAGCAGTTTCTTTGAGAAAGAATTAGAGTATATTCAAGGAAAGGCGGGCTAGGGCAGATCGAGCCAAGCTAACGCGAAAGATTCAAGGACGGTTATGACACGAGGTTTGACTAAAGAAATACTCAGTTTTGTGGGTTCGCTCCTGAAGAGGCATGCGTTCTCGCTTGTTGAGGAGAAAGAAGAACCAGCTCCTTCTGGGAACGTATTGGCAGTTTTCCAATCTCCCGTGCTGCGCCTCAGATTTGTCAGAGACAGAGAGGGCCTCTCCGTTGATGTGGCAGAGAACGGACCGTCAGAGCAGTGGCATAAGTTGGAAGATGTTCTCGTGACCTGCGTGCCCGTGTTCAATAGGGTCGGCCGTTTCGAGGCTGGGGCGATGCAAAGACTCGCTGAGGAATATATGAATATTTCGCGTCCAATTGGCGACATCGGGTCGATGAAGAGGGTTCTTGCCAAGCACCTCGGAACGATCGAGGAGCGTTTCGGTCCGTACCAGATTGAACTTACGAGGCGACTCTTAGATGGAATCGAACGTCGAGAATCTCAGCCTGATCGCTCATCTTCGAAAATTCTGCGGTGATCGGTGCTCCCGGGAGTTAATCGCAGTCGTTCGGTCGGCATGGGTGTCCTGCCGACGATCGACCTCGCAGGACTCCTTTCAGTCTCTGACGATAAATCGTGGCGGCCAGTCCAGACGGTGCCCGTCTCTGTGGGCTTGCAATAAGGCGTCCGTGCAAAGCTGGAAGAAATGGCTTCGATCCTTGAATCCAAAATCGCGAACGATTCGTTCTAATGTGTCCAGATGCTCGAGGCGCACGCTGGTGGTGCGTTTGCCCTGCGCATTCTGGGTAAACCCTGTTTCAGTATTCATATTGGATGATTGAGTAGGCAGCTTTAACGGTCGCATTTGCATCAAGACGCAATGCAGTCCTTGCTAGCGCAATACCTTGGATCTAATTTCGCGTCGTACACACTATATGTGTCGCGATATGGACGCCAAAGACTGCATTCTCTTCGAACGCAACCGATCTAGGCACTGCCCATTCGCATTTTTGCGAATTAAGGAGTTGTTTACAATTGCATGACAGTTGTCAATTCCGAAAGTTCTTGCTTGATTAGGTATTAAGTTCTTGGATTATATAACCAACAATGTTCGTAACCATTGCTATTACCGACCCCAATAACGCACCGTCCAAACGTCAGTGCGTAGGGTCCGTCATGCTCCATGACAGACTATGGTCGGCGGGCAAGGGTACGAGCAGTTAATCGACAAATATTCTCAAACTTTAGAAAAAACCCACCGCTGATCGATCGGCGGCGGGTTTTTTTATGTCCGCAGCCGGTGATCGGCGGCCGAAGGTGCGGAAAAAATCATGACAACACTAAATGAGAACGAAACGCTGAGCAGGGAGGAGAAGTTTGTTGCCCTGGCGCACACCTATCTCGAGCTCCACCTGCCGCTCCAGACAGCTATCGAGGCAGCAGAAGCGGATCTGCTCCATCTTGACGGTTCCGAACTGGTCGCGGAAGCTGCTTGATGGACCTCCCGGTTCTACGAGAGTCAAAGCCGTACTCCGTTGCAGCTTCGGTTGTCCGGAAGCTCCAGGAGAATGGCTTTGTCGCTTATTTTGCCGGCGGATCGATCCGTGATGCGCTGCGGGGCACGGCACCTAAAGATATCGATATTGCAACGAGTGCGAAACCCGACGAGGTGCAGAAACTCTTCCGCCGGACTGTTCCTGTTGGACTCCAATTTGGGGTAGTCCGTATCTTGGAAGGCGACTTCGAATTTGAAGTGGCCACCTTTCGTTCCGACGGAGTTTATCTGGATGGAAGACACCCTCAATTTGTTGAGTTTTCGACGCCTGAAAAAGATGCTTTTCGGCGGGACTTCACTGTAAACGGGATATTTTACGATCCCCTAAAAGACGAAGTCATCGATTTCGTGGGCGGACGGGAGGATCTTGGCCGAAAACTGATTCGGGCGATTGGACTGCCCTCTGAGCGTTTCGCCGAGGACCGGCTCAGGATGCTTCGCGCGATTCGGCTTGCTTCGGCTCTCGTGTTCGAGATTGAGTCCGGAACGTGGTCCGCGATCCGGGCAGAAGCCAAAGAGCTTCTGGTCGTTAGTCCGGAACGAATCAGGGATGAACTGCTCAAGATCCTGGTCGATGCACACCGTCTCCGGGGTTTCGATCTCCTGGACAAAAGCGGGTTATTAGCGGTCATCCTGCCGGAGGTCGACGCCCTGAAAGGGTGCGAGCAGCCCGAACAGTTCCACCCTGAAGGAGATGTGTTTGTCCATACTCGGATGATGTTGGGTTTGCTTGGGCCGGAAGCCAGCGGAGTGCAGGCGCTTAGTGTGCTGCTTCACGACATCGGTAAGCCGCCAACCCGATCATTCGATCCAGGGGATCAGAGGATCCGATTTAACGGACATGACAAGGTGGGTGCAGAGATGGCGGAACAGGTGATGACACGGCTTCGTTTCTCACGGCACGAGATCAATGCAGTGGTCGAAGCGGTGCGCAATCATATGATTTTTAAAGACGTCAAACAGATGCGTCCGGCGAAATTGAGGCGCTTCATGGCGCGTCCTAACTTTGGGGTTGAACTCGAACTGCATCGCGTCGATTGCGCGGGAAGCCACGGTGATCTGGAAAATCACCACTTTCTGGTGAATAAAGCATCAGAGTTTGCCCGGGAGCCGCTTATTCCGCCGCCGTTGATACGAGGAGATGATCTGATCGCTTTAGGCCTGAAGCCGGGCCCGCGAATGGGACAACTGCTGGAGGCGATCCAGACTGCACAGTTGGAGGGAGAGGTGAGGACGCGGGAGGAGGCGTTGGAGCTGTTAAAGGCGTTGGAGCCGGGGCTCAGGCAGTGAGTCGAGGTGAGAGGCGAGAGGTGAGAGGTGAGAGGTGCTGCCATGCGATAAGCCATTTAAAGGACGAGATTTAAGAGAAAGGCGCCATATCGTCCGGGCGCGAGAGCGGGTATCGTTGGAACAGCGATGAAGCCAATAATAGAATTCAGAAGGCGCTCGAAGTGCCCGGTAAAGAATTCGGCGGCGATCTCGGGCATTGGCTCCTTTGCTCGTGCAGCTCCCAAATGCTTGACTTCTCGACTTCTTGAATTCTTTACGAGTCTCTTACTCTTCCTGGCTGCCTCTGTCGCCCACGGAGGTGATAGCCTTTTTCAACCTGGTGTTCGGTCACCGCGTCTGGGCGAGATCGTCTACTTTCTTTTGCCCGACCGATTCAATGACGGTAATCCATCAAATAACAGAGGAGGGGTAGAGTCTGACGCGCCGGAAGAGACTGGATTCAATCCCGCTAATCCGGATTTTTTCCATGGCGGCGATTTGCAAGGGATCACCTTAAAACTCGATTACCTTCGGGACCTGGGAGCTACTTCAATCTGGTTGAGTCCGGTTTTTCGAAATCTGGTGGTACAAGAGGGTACGCGGCCTAAGGCAGGGTATCATGGTTACTGGATTCTGGATTTTACCGATGTAGATCCGCATTTTGGATCAAAAGGCGACCTTCAACATTTGATCACGGAAGCAAAACAGCACGGAATCGGAACCATCCTGGACGTGGTGGTTAATCATACCGCAGACGTCATTCAGCCGAAGAATGGAGTTCACGCGTACCAATATAAGTTTTCTAAACCTTACCTCGACGCGGACGGGAAACCGTTTGACGATCGCGATTATATCAACAGGCCGGATTTTCCAGCACTCGATCCCGACGTTAGCTTCCCTGTGCCACCAACGTTCCTCAATGAAAAGGATCGAACGATCAAGAAGCCGGATTGGCTAAATGATCCGACCGTCTATCACAACCGGGGTGAAGCCTCGACAGGCGGTGAAAGTGTCGAGTACGGAGACATCTCCGGTCTCGACGATCTGTTTACCGAACAACTTCGCGTCGTCCAAGGCATGATCGATATTTATTCGGATTGGATCAAAAATTTCGATATCGCCGGGTTTCGCTTGGATGCAGTGAAGCACGTCAATAAAGAGTTCTGGCAAAGGTTTATTCCGGCGATCCAGGAAGCTGCGCGGAACTCGGGCCGGAAAGATTTCTTTATCTTCGGGGAAGTTTACGATCAAGATCCTGCGGTTCTTTCCGAATTTGTTCATCGGGCGAGCGTGCCCTGGGTGCTTGATTTCGGCTTCCAGCGAGCGGTGCGGGGATTTGCCGCGGGGACGGACCCACCTGCGAAGCTGGCTGAATTTTTCGCCAAGGATAGCTATTACACCACCCCATCAGTGAACGCCTACGGGCTCGTCACATTTCTGGGCAATCATGACTTAGGGCGAATCGGTTATTTTTTATGCAATGATGTCTCCACCGCCTCGGACGAAGAGCTTCTTGCGCGGGATATCCTGGCACACGCTGTGTTGCTCTTTACCCGAGGGATTCCAGCGATGTATTACGGCGATGAGCAGGGGTTCACGGGCAAGGGAGAGGACGTGGCATCGCGAGAGGATATGTTTGGATCAAAGGTGCCTGAATACGCTCAGGAAAAGCGGATCGGCGGGGGAGATGGCTCAGCGCCGGCGTTCAACGAAGATCATCCACTGTTTCGCGCCATTCGCGCAATGATTTCGGTTCGAAAGAAGAACCCGACGCTGCAGGGTGGGATTCAGATTGTGCGTTACGCGGAAGACAAACCCGGAATCTTTGCCGTTTCCCGAATTGATCAAAAGCGGCGAGAAGAAATGTTGGTGGTTTTCAATAATTCAGGAGAAACGCACAGAGCGAATATCAAAGTCTTTTCTGCGGCGGGCAATTGGGAACGTGTCTTTGATTCCGCTGCCAAAGGGACCAGCTTCGGTCCGGGTCCGGTTAATACACTTACCATCGAGCTTGCGCCCTGGTCGACTCTGGTGCTCCGCAATCAGCAGTCGATAGAGGCCGGTACGGAACAACCGGGCGAGCTGCATTTGGAGGCGAATCGAAACAGCGAAGTCGAGGAGCGTTGGGAAATTAAGGCTGAGGCCACTGCTGAGAGGGTCATGTCGGTGGCGTTTGGCGTGCGTGCGAAAGGGGAGACCAATTACAAATTTCTTGGTACCGCGGATTCGCCTCCGTACCGAGTTTTCCCGACATGGGACGCGGTGCCCAACGCTTCCGAACTCGAATTCAAGGCCGTCGCGCGGGATTTGTTTGGCCAGGAACTGACGGCGGAATTCGATTGGCAGCGACGCGTGCCGAAAAGCGGGCAGTAAGGAGTGGCTAGTGGCTAGTGGCTAGTGGCTAGTGGGCCGGTACGAGCCAGTTAGCCCGACTTTCTCAACTCGACGCAAAAATGCGCCATTTTTCGGTGTCAATCGTCCGCCGAGGCGCTTAAATAAAGGAACAGGTGCTCCTAAGTGCCTGTAGTGCAGACCTAGTCACTTCCCTGCGCGAGATTTACGGCTACAATCGTTGGTAGTGACCTCATCTGCCATTTTCAACGCCATCGAGACCGGGTGTGCCGGAAAGTTGCTCGAGAACAGACGAGCATAGCTCTTGTAGTGCAGACCTTTTGACCACGATGTAGTCCTGGAGCCCTTTCCCGAGTCGCCGACCCCGCGAGTAGAGAAAGATGGGCATACTCGACATGCTTAATCGCATCTCGTTTAGCGAAGGCCCTGCAGGCCACTTTGCGGGTTTGCT
>DATMQC010000060.1:0-6034 GCA_035567275.1 Chthoniobacterales bacterium
CCGGCGAGTCAGCCAAACGAAGCTGGGAAGAAGTGCCGGAGGAGATCAAGCAGACGTTCGAGCGTCTCGGCATTCCGGAAAGCGAGCGTAAATTTCTCGCAGGTGTAGAGGCCCAGTTCGATAGCGAGGCGGTTTACTCGAATATTAAACGCGCAGTCTCAGATCAGGGTGTCATTTTCATGGGTAGCACTGAGGCTCTTAAGGAGCGGCCTGATATTTTTAGAAAATGGTTTGGGAAAGTCATCCCGACTGGTGACAACAAGTTCAGCGCGTTGAATAGCGCAGTCTTCAGCGGGGGAAGTTTTATTTACGTCCCCCCTGGCGTGAAGGTGAAACATCCGCTGCAGGCTTATTTCCGAATCAACGCTGAGAATTTCGGGCAATTTGAACGGACATTGATTATCGCGGACGAGGGCTCGGAAGTGATGTACATGGAGGGCTGTACGGCGCCGAAATTTACAACGGCTACTCTCCACTCCGCGGTTGTTGAATTGGTCGCGCTTCCAGGCGCGAAGATCCAGTACATCACCGTTCAAAACTGGTCGCCAAACGTCTTTAACCTCGTCACAAAGCGTGGATTGGCTTTGGAGGGAGCCGAGGTCAAATGGATCGATTGCAACATCGGATCCAGGCTGACGATGAAATATCCGAGCGTTGTATTGAAGGGAAGAAGGGCTCGCGGCGAGGTCATCAGCATCGCGCTGGCGGGAGATGGCCAGCACCAGGATACCGGCGCCAAAATGATTCACGCTGCTGATGAGACCACCAGCAACATAGTTTCGAAAAGTATTAGCATCGGCAAAGGTCGCGCAACCTATCGTGGTCTGGTCCACGTACCGAAACATCTCAGGGGCTGTAAGAACAACACCGAGTGCGACGCCCTACTGATTAACCAAACCAGCAGGACGGACACCTATCCGGCGATCACGGTGCGCGGGACCGGTAACTCGACGCAACATGAAGCTAGCGTCAGCCAGATCAGTGCCGAACAGATATTCTACATGCAACAACGAGGTTTGAGCGAAGCTCAGGCGATGAGCCTCGCTGTCAATGGATTTGTCAACGACCTGGTCCGCCAATTCCCGATGGAATACAGTGTGGAATTGAAGCGTTTGATCGATCTCGAGATGGAGGGATCCGTAGGTTAGAGAAAAGCCGAAGAGCCGCGATATCAGCGACTCGGCAGCCTCCAGATTTCGCTAAAGTCTTGTTCGCGAAACCTCCGGGCCAGGGATGCTGGATGCGACCAGTTTACTATGTCGACGACTGAACCTTCTTTGATTCTTTCACCGCTCACAACCGCTCCAGAATGGTTTAAGGAACTGCAGAGTAGCGCGTGGGCCGAATATGAAGCCGAGCCGCTGCCAGTGCGGACAAATGAGCTCTGGCGTTTTTCGTCGGTTAAAAATCTTTCGCTGAATGACTACGTCCCCTCGCCGGAGTTTTTAACCGACGCGGTCCAATTGACATGGCGGCGTAGCTATCAGAGACCTGCAGGTCGTTTGGTCTTCGCCAATGACGCTCTCCTCTCGGCAGATTTGCTGGACCCGGCTCTGAAGGATTCAGGGGTTATTTTCACGACGTTGTCCGACGCCTTGGAAAAACATTCCACCCTTCTTCGCCAGCACTTCATGGCTCAACCCGCAAAGTTGGGTTCGTCGAAATTCGCCGCTTTGCATAAAGCGCTCGTTCGGGCAGGTACGTTTCTCTGGGTTCCGCGCAATGCCGAGATTCGGGCGCCCTTTGAGGTTTTCCATCTTGTCGAGGGTGATTCTGCAACGGTGTACCCACACACGTTGATCATCGCTGATGACAACAGCAAAGTAACTTTTATTGAGCATTTTGTGTCTTCGAACGCCGCACAACGCGGATTTGCATGTGGTGTGAACGATTTGGTCTTGAAGCCGGGATCAAAGCTCACTTACGTGAGCCTGCAGGAGTGGAGCCAGAACTTTGTTTCAGTTCAAATAAATTCGACGATCGCTGCCAGGGACTCCGTGGCGGTGAATCTTGCGCTAAACTTTGGAGGCAAATATTCACGGCTTGAGAGCGTTAGCCGGATGATTGATCGCGGTGCGCGGAGTGACATGCTTGCGGTAACTGTAGCCCGTGGTGATCAGGAGTTCGATCAGCGAACTCTGCAGGATCACCTCGAGCCGGATACTACGAGCGATTTGCTTTACAAAAACGTTCTAAACGACCGCGCACGCACGATTTTCTCTGGCCTGATCAAGGTCGAACGGGGTGCACACCGGACCGACGCTTATCAAAAGGTGCGTAATTTGCTGCTGAGCGACGATGCTGAAGCTAACTCGATGCCCGGCCTTGAAATTCTCGCCGATGATGTCCGTTGTACCCATGGTGCAACCTCCGGTCAGGTTGAGCCCGAAGAGCTTTTCTACTTGAAAAGCCGCGGAATCGACGATCTGGCCGCCAAGCAACTGATCGCGCGAGGATTTTTGAACGAAGTCGTTGCGCGGTTGCCTGACGCAGAGCTCTCCGAGTATCTTCAAAGCCAAATAGAAACACAGCTTTGACCGCGGTCCATTCGTGAAATTCTGCTTTTTTTAAAGCGATTGCCGGAATTTTCCTGAAGTTTCGACAGCGATGGGCTGACGGTTTGCGAAATTTACGCAGCAACGTGGTTACAGTTTAGTGAAAGCTGATCACTTTGACTGCCTGAGTTTTCAGATTAGGTTAGAATCTCTCGTGAAAGTGCCTTCCTTGTGCAGGTTTGTTCCCTCGCTGCGAGCAGTTTGGCAAGAATTCTGCCGGAAAAGACCATTTTGTTCGTAACCGGCGAAACTCAGACGTCAGAGCCTAGTAACTAAATTCGGTATCGTTGAACAGAAATTATGGTCACTTTGTTAGCCAATTTCGCTCCCATGTTTGCCGCGGAGGCCGTCACCGCAGGCGGCCGCGTTATCCCTGATTGGGCCAAGGGGAACGCGATCTTTGAGTACTTTTTTAGAGGCGGCATCATCATGTACCCGATGGCAGCGGTCCTGGTTATTGCGATTGCCGTCATTCTGGAGCGGTTGTTTTGGTGGGTTGTTCAGACTGCCCGGCGGGATCCAGCTAAATTGGATAAGGTTTACGCCGCGCTGGAGCAAGGGAACGTGCCCGCCGCGATCAGTATCGCCCGAGCGTCCAAGGATCCGTTGGTTCGCACCGTTTGGCACGGGTTGAACCATGTGCACGCCTCTGTTGAAGGAGCCTTGCAAGTCGCTTCGGGCGTGGAAATTCAGAGAGCCGGCCGGTTCATGTCGGTTATGGATACAACAATTACTCTTGCTCCATTACTTGGATTGCTTGGCACCGTAACCGGTATCATGGGCTCATTTAACTTTGTCGGTAATGCTGATTTAGCACCGACGAAGGTCAGTGGAGGCATCGCGGAAGCACTTATTGCGACGGCGTGCGGCCTCGGTATCGCGATTTTCACTCTGGTTTTTTTTAACTTTTTCAACGCGCGAGTAGCGCGGCTTCAGTTTGAGCTCGAGTCAACGTCCAATAACGTCATCCTGATGCTCAACTCTCTGAGGAACAGAAATAACGTCGTTACCGAACAAGATGCGCGGCAGCAGTCACAGCAATTCGCCAGTTCCAATTAAGAAGGCGCGGATTGAGATCATCCCGCTGATCGACATCATGTTTTTCCTGCTGGCATCATTCATGCTGGTCAGTTTGACGATGATCAACATGAAGGGGATTGACGTCAATCTCCCGACGGCGACCAGCGCTCAGCCGAATAGTAAGCCCGACTTCACGATGGTTAGTATCGACGCGCTGATGGACATCTATTTCGAAAAAGAAAAAGTCCCGAAACAGGATGTTTTGCCCAGATTCCAGACGTTATACGAAAACAATCATGACATCCGCATTTTCATCCGAGCCGATAAAGATGCGACTTACGAGACGGTCGTTTACGTTCTGGACAAGGCACGCACCGCTGGAATTCAGAAAGTTGGATTAGAAATCAAGGCGTACGAAAGCGCGGCCACGCCCACAAATGCGCCGGCGGCGCAGCCTACGCCGGGAGCACAGAACGCTTCCGCGCCGCCACCTGGGCCTTCCTCGCATTAATGAGCGATCCAGCTAGGAGGGCCTGTTCATGGCCGAGAATGACTTAAGAAAGTCGTTTCGATCGAAAGGCGGAGGGCCATTCATAATTTTCCTGTTGATTTCGTTGATTCTCAACGGATTGGGTGCCGTCAGCGGCTGGTGGTTGAAGTTTCCCGGGCCTCCGCCTTTCCGGGATGATTCGATACAGCTGACCGAACTGGATACAAACGACGTTGAAAAGCTCGGCGATCCGGAGGCACCAGAGGAACAGCCGATACCGCCCGAACCTGAACCCACTCCTCCCCCTCCCCCGGAGCCGGAACCGACACCGCCCCCTTTAGATCAGCCGCCGGAATTCGAGGTACCCGAACCGACACCCACTCCGGCTCCAACCCCTGTCAGCACGCCGATACCGCAACCGACGCCAAAGCCGCAGCCAACCGCACCCAGGCAGGTGCAACAGACGAAACCTGCCGCGGCACCCACTGCCGCGCCCGGATTGGTAAAAGGAAGTAAGACGGGGTCGCCTGATGGCACGGGCAATGGCGGACCTCGTTCGGGCACACTGATCCGTAGTCCGCGACCCAGCTATCCGCCGCAAGCGCTGGAAATGCACATCACGGGCGAGGTTCGGGTTGCCTTTACGGTTCAGAACGGAAATATCGTCGACGCGCGGGCGATATCCGGTCCTCCGATGCTTTCGAGCTATGTGATACGATTCTGCAGGGAAAACTGGAAATTTTCCTCGAATTCCAACGGCACTTACACGTTGCCGGTTAGCTTCCAGTTGGCACACTAACGCGCTTGTGCTCTGTCGAACCCTTGTCTTTCAATACGAATGGGGGTCGACCGAGTCTACGGGCGCTACTCTCGGCGGGCAGCTCGGAGATCTGCCCCTACCCAAAGCGGTCGATCGGCGGCTGATGCCTGTTTGTGCAATAAGAAGAAGGCGGCTCCGGAGAAGAAACACAGACGTGTTATCCGGTTTATAAAAAGGAGGGGCAGACAACTGTCATCCCAAATTGTTCAATAAAATGAGTTTGCCTTGACCAAAATTAATAAAGGCGCTACACGCATCGCCTTAGATTTCAATGTAAGACGTGCAAAAAGTGCGGGGTAAACGAGGAAACCGGCTTCACCAAGGAGTAAAATGAGAAGAAAACTCATCAATCGATTGCTCGGCGGTTTAGCATCTGTTCTGGTAGCAATTGTATACGCTCCGGCGGGAGCAAAATCTCAACAGGCAACTGCCACGCAGAGCCCAGCTGTCACTGAGTCCGCAGCGACGCAATCGCCCTCAGGCGGTGGAGAACTGCAGAAGATCACGGTGACAGGCTATATCATTCCGCGCATCGGAGATGGTCCGCAGCCGGTAACAACGCTCGATCAGGACTTTATTTCGAAGCAGGCGGACCAGACCGTCGGTGACGTCATTCAGAGATTCCCGGAAAACCTCGGCGGATTAAACCCGATCAGCTCAGCGGGCCTCAGTCCTTCTCCGGGCTCGACTGCGGCTCGGTTGAAGGGACTCCCGTTTAATGCGACGCTAACCCTTGTCGATGGGATTCGCTTTCCGGCTTACCCCTTTCCAATTAACACGACGACAGGCGGGCCTATAAGCTTCGTGGATCTGAATTCTATCCCGCTGGCTGCGATCGATCGAATTGAAATTTTAAAGGACGGTGGCAGTGCGACCTACGGTGCGGATGCGGTTGCGGGCGTAATCAATTTAATCCTCAAAAAAAATTATCAAGGAACCGATCTCAATTACTACTATGGGATTACCCAGCGCGGTGATTACGAGGTTAACCACGCTGAATTTACGAGCGGGTTAAATCACAATTTTAGCGAAACCTCGAAGTTAAGTATCGTCACTAGCTTCGATTTTTACAGTCAATCGCCGATCCTGGCCAGCGACCGCGCCTATTCGGCATTCCTGCAGCATAGCAGGTATAGCCCGAAATATCCC
>DATMQC010000061.1:0-9729 GCA_035567275.1 Chthoniobacterales bacterium
CGCCCAGGCATTTGTCGCCGCGTGTGTAGCGGGACACCATGCCTCAAGATCGTGCTGGATCCTATGCCCAGACTTGCGCCGGCAAGAAGGCGTTTTCAATGGATTGTTGAATTGGCAGGTCCCGGCGCTCTTCTTCTCGGAGCTGGAAATACCACCAGTAGAAGGCGCGATTCCTGATCCGGAGATTGTTGCCGAGCGCCTCGAGGTTTTAAGACAGCTCGCAGAGGAAAGGTGCGCCATTGTCGTTGTCACAGCCGCTTCGCTCGAAGATCAGGTCCCGGTCTCCGATGCGCTCCGAAAGCAGACGGTCGTGCTGAAGTGCAATCAGCGGCTCGATCGCGAAGCGCTGATCGAATCTCTTTTGAGCAACGGCTATCAAAGAAATACCCAGGTCACAGCTCGTGGACAAGTGGCGGTGCGCGGCGGTATCATCGATATTTTCTCGTGGCAGCACTCGTTGCCTGTGCGGATTGAGCTGTTTGACCAGAAGATCGATTCAATTCGCGAATTTGATCTGGATGATCAGACATCGATTCAAACCCTGGATCGGTGCGAAATACTCATCGGTGAGACAGATCGTTCGACAGTGAGCCTTCGGGATTACATACGAAAGGGGGACTTGACGATCGGCATCGAACTTGAGGCCGGCGAGCTGGACGTTTCTATCACATCGGGCGCCAGGGCTGGCGAGGGAATCGAAGACTATCGAACGGCCTTCTTCGAAACCGGATTCCAGGGCTTTGAAGCCGGCGACTTTCTCATCGAAGAGACCAAACGCGAAAGAGCGCTTGAGCAAGTGCGCAATTGGATCGGGGAGGGGTGGCGGCTCTTCGCTATTTGCCACAATGAAGGAGAAGTCGAACGGCTGCGTGATGTGCTCAGCGACAATGAAGTCGATGTGGACAGGATCCAGTTCCTTATCGGGTCCTTAACGCACGGCTTCTTTTTCCCCTGCGCGAAATTGGCCGTGCTGTGTGACGCCGAAATTTTTGGACGTTATCAGAGTCCTAGCGTCCGCCGCCTTGCTTTGCGCCGGTCCCGACTGAAAGGACCAAGAGCGCCGATAGACTTCTCGGAGATCGCTGAGGGAGATCTCGTCGTGCATCTTGAGCACGGAATTGGCCGGTATTGCGACATCCGGAAATTTGAGCAAAATGGCACGATCCAGGAAGTTGCAGTTCTGGAGTTCGCAAATCAAGCGCGGCTTTATGTACCATTTGAGCAGGCTTTTTTGATTTCGCGTTATGTCGGCGTCGGGAAGCGGCTGCCGCCGCTCAGCACCCTGGGCGATAGCCGCTGGAGCAGGGCGAAGAAAGCCGCGCAGACAGCGGTGTTCGACTATGCCGCAAAGCTTCTGAGCATCCAGGCGCAGCGCAATTCGCTCTCGGCCTTTGCGTACCCGGGCGATACGAAATGGCAAAACGAGTTCGAAACGTCGTTTCTTTACAAGGAAACGGGCGATCAGTTGAGGGCGATCCAGGAGACAAAAGGGGATATGGAGTCGGAACGGCCGATGGATCGGCTGATCTGTGGTGATGTCGGCTTCGGAAAGACCGAAGTTGCCATACGGGCCGCATTTAAAGCGGTAATGAGCGGTAAGCAAGTGGCGATGCTCGTGCCGACCACCGTGCTCGCACAACAGCACTACAATACCTTTCGAGAGCGAATGTCTGACTATCCGCTTCGCGTTGCCATGTTGAGCCGCTTTTTATCTCAATCGGAAATGCGAGAAGCGGTTCAGGGACTGCGAGACGGGTCAATTGACATCGTTATTGGTACGCATCGGCTGATTTCCGGCGATATCCAGTTCAAGAACCTCGGCCTTGTGGTAATCGATGAGGAGCAGCGATTTGGAGTGAAACAGAAGGAGCGGTTCAAAGAGCAATTCAAGCTGATCGATGTATTGACTCTCTCAGCGACACCGATTCCGAGAACGCTTTACCTTTCGCTGGTTGGTGCCAAGGACATGTCAATTATCGAGACTCCTCCACCCAATCGACTGCCGATCGAGACCGTGGTTTGCGCTTACGACGAGCGCGTCATACGCGACGCGATTCAACGCGAACGCCATCGCAACGGTCAGGTTTACTTTCTACACAATCGAGTCGAGACGATCGAACGGGTTCAAAAGCGCATTCAGCTCCTTTGTCCCGACGCGCGGGTCGACATTGGCCATGGCCAGATGGACGAGCAGGAGTTGGAGGACGTAATGCAGCGTTTCGTCGGCGGCAAGACCGATGTTTTGGTTTCTACGACGATCATCGAGAGCGGTTTGGACATACCAAATGCTAATACGATCATTATCGACCGAGCGGATCGATTTGGTCTTGCCGATTTGTATCAGCTTCGCGGGCGTGTCGGAAGGGCTCAGCACAAGGCTTATGCTTACCTTCTTTTGCCGAGAGAGATGATGACTGTCGGTGCCGCTCGGAGGCGAATTAACGCGATTAAGCAATACTCGGGTTTGGGAGCAGGTTTTAAGATTGCGATGAGGGACTTGGAGATCCGAGGAGCAGGGAACCTCCTAGGAACGGCGCAAAGCGGGCATATCGTGAATATCGGGTTCGATTTGTATTGCCAGTTGTTGCACCAGGCGGTCGCCAAACTGAAAGGAACGCGTGTGGACGCGCTAGCCGAGGTGACGTTGCGGCTCGATTTTGTCTCGACCAATGAGGCCGAATATCTAAGCTCCGAAGGCCATCTGCAACCCGCATTTATCCCAGCGGACTACATGGCGCTGCCTCAATTGCGGATTCAAGCCTACAAAAAACTCGCCCAGGTGCAGTCGAAGGAGGCCTTACGGGAATTGGGCGTCGAGTGGCGCGATCGATTTGGTCCCCACCCCGCTGCCGTACGCAACCTTCTTTTATTGAATGAAGTGAGGCTTGTGGCGGCACGCGCGAAGGTCGCATCGATTGAGGTGAAGGAATCGAAAGTGATGCTGATCAGGGGTGGAGATTACCTGTTGATCGGCGACCGGTTTCCCCGCTTGACTTCCGGCAATGCCGAAAATACTCTTCCCAGCTTACTATCTCTTTTAAGTCGACTTTCCTGACAATGCTCATGCCCTTGAAGTTGTTGCCATTTCTGCTTTTATTCGTGGTTTTGCTTGTTCCTGCCGCTCCTGCCGCTGAGCCTGAGGTTATCGATGGAGTAGCTGCCGTCGTGAATGGCGAAGTGATTACCTTTTCGCAGGTCCAGGAAGTCTCAGGTCCCCGGGAACGGACGCTGCGAGAGCAGTATACCGGAGTAGAGTTGGTCGAGAAAATCAAAGAGGCGCGTCTGGCTGCATTGAACGATCTAATCGATCGGCAACTGATCCTTCAGGAATTCAAGAAGAAGAAATTCACGATTCCCGAGTACGTGATCGAGGATCAGGTGCAAAACATTATCCGAGAGGAATTTGCTGGTGACCGGCAAGCGTTTCTTCGGACGTTGAACGCGCAGGGTTATACGATCAATAAGTTCCGTGAGATACAACGCGATAAAGTGATTGTCGGCGCCATGCGCCAGAACAACATCAAAGGAACCTTCAGCACGACGCCGCAGCAAGTTCAGGCGTATTACGAGGCCAACAAACCTCAGTTCGCGACACCCGAACAATTGAAGTTGCGAATGATCGTTCTCAATGCCGATCCTTTGGACGCCAACTCGGCGGATTCCACCAAGAAAATGGCTGATGAGATCCGGAATAAGATTAAGGGTGGCGCAGATTTCGCCACAATGGCGAAAACCTATTCGATGGATGGGACCGCTGAATCCGGCGGAGACTGGGGAATGATCGATCGCAAGACATTGAACCAGCAGCTTACAGACGTTGCGTTTGGTCTTTCACCTGGGGAAGTCAGCCAGGTGGTTCAAATCGGGGATTCTTTTTATATCCTCTACTGCGAGGACAAGAAGACGCCGAGCTTCATACCTCTGCCCGAAGTGAGGGACGGAATTCAGAAAAAGCTTGTAGAGGTTCAGCGCCAGAAAGCGACCCAGAAATGGATCGATAGTCTCAGGGAGAAGGCTTACATCAAGATCTATTAACGGCGCGCCCTCGGTCGTGATCTGCTTGTCGATCATCGGTTTCAATTCGATGAAGAAATACCTTAAGGTTTTCGGTATCGGGCTCCAAAACACGTTCGTCTACCGATGGAACTTTTTTCTTCGAGCACTTTTTGGCCTGTTCCCATTAATCGGAACTATCTTTATCTGGGGCGCGATTTTCGAGGCTAAGGGCGGAGGCATCAACAACTTCGACTATGCTTCGATGGTTTTCTATTTCCTGCTGGTCCTTGCGTTGGACACCTTGATCACTCCGGCCGATGACGAGTGGCAGGTGGCAGCGGATATCCGAGAGGGTCAAATGAACGCGTTTCTCGTGAAGCCGATGAACTATCTGCTTTATCGCCTAAGCCTTTTTGCGAGCAATCGGCTCCTTTACACCGTTGTTACTTTGCCGGTGCTCGTGGTTACCTTTTTTGCGTTTCGCACCTACATTGCGTGGCCATCTTCCTGGGTGACTTGGGCCTGGGCGATCGTCAGTGTCATTCTCGCTGCTATGTTGCAGTTTTTGATTTCCTATTCCGTCGCGTTGTTGGCTTTCTGGATGCTTGAGATCTCCACCGTCGTCTTTATCATCTATTCCTTCGAGTATTTTTTAAGCGGACACATGTTTCCGATCTCTTTCATGCCCGAAGGGATACAGGGGATTCTCAGGCTTTTGCCGTTCCCGTATGAGCTCTACTTCCCGATCTCAATTTTCATGGAGCAAGTGAGAGGAAGGGAACTCTGGAATGGCATGTTGATCCAAACGTGCTGGGTCCTGTTGATTTATCTGGGCGCAAGTGCCTTATGGCGAGGGGGCTTGCGGAAATATCAGGCTGTAGGTGGCTAACTGAGGAGGGCTGCGGTACCTCGCAGCCGCCCGTAGGCGATATCGACACCATTTGAGGGCGCCGACGGAGCGGATCGCCCTCCAGAGGATCGCCAGCAATTGGCGTGTATTTCCGTTAGCGACGTAACCGAATCGTCAACGCGCCAATCTCGATTTTCCAGTGTGAATTTTCCGGTGGATCCAGATGCTCTCGAGTACGCCTAACGAAAAGAGTACGAGCACGAGAAAAGAGCCTCCGTAGCTGATCAAGGGAAGAGGCACACCGGTGATCGGAGTAATCGAGATCGTCATTCCAATGTTCATATAGATGTGCGTGAACAGGAGGGAAATGATCCCGACAACGACCAGTCTGCCTAGATCATCGGTCGCCGATGCGGCAATTAAGAGCCCACTGAGAAGCAGCGCTCCGAACGCCGTAACCAAAGCCAGGGTTCCGACAAAGCCCAGTTGTTCTCCGATCGCGGCGAAAATGAAGTCGGTATGCACGATTGTCGAGGGCAGGAAGCCTAGTTGTACCTGGGTGTTCGGAGCGTTAAATCCTTTGCCGTAGAAGCCTCCGGATCCAATCGCGATCAAAGATTGGTTGATGGTCCATCCTGCTCCCTGTGGATCGTAATCAGGATTCAGAAATGTGGTCAGGCGCTCGCGCTGGTAAGTTTTCAGGCCGAAGTTTGCTACTACGGGAATCAGCGCAATGCCGGCGATGATCATGACCAGCAGGTAGCGCTTCGGAACGCGGCCGACATAAAGCAGCGCCAAAACCGCAGGGATCCACACAAGGCATTCTCCGAGATCCGGCTGGATCAGGATTAGAATCCAGGGTGGGGCGATAATCGCGCCACAGCTCAATATTCTTCCGATCGTCGGCCAGAAACCGACCCAGTTCTCGGTATTTGCGAGCAACCATGAAATAAGAAATAGCGTGGAGATTACGGCGAGCTGGGCGGGTTGAAAGCTGAGCGGGCCGATGTCCAGCCAGCTTCGAGCGCCGTAGGTCGTTCTGCCAATGAAATGGGTCAGAGCAAGAAATCCCAAACCTCCGAGATACATGATGAGGGGAACTGAGACGTTACTCATCCAGGCGCGGTAATCGACAAGGGCAGTTGCGAAAAATATGACAATCCCGATCGCAAGCCAGATGATCTGGCGCCGCCACATCTCCGTCAGGTAAACCTCTTCCCGCATATACGTTGCGCTGTAAACAGCCATGACGCCGAAAACAGAGAGGCCAATGGCTAGCGCAACCAGCAACCAGTTCATGCCAAGAAACTTACGGAGGATAGAATTCATGGACCTTTTCCGTGACTGCTTTTACTCCAGAGTAGGAACGCTTGCCAGCAAGTTCCGGGTGTACTCGTTTTCCGGAGCGCTATAGATCTTTTCCGCAGGCGCCGATTCGACGATTTGTCCGCGATACATCACCAGCACGTCATCACTAATATGTTCCACTACCGCAAGATCATGGGCAATGAAAAGATAGGAAATACCCATCTCCTCTTGAAGATCCTGAAGCAGGTTGACGATCTGAGCCTGCACGCTCACGTCAAGAGCGCTCACCGGTTCGTCGCAAACAATCAGCTCCGGCTGAACAGCTAAAGCTCGAGCAATCCCTATCCTTTGGCGTTGTCCTCCGCTGAACTCATGCGGAAATCGATGGCGCAGTTCGGGTTTCAGCCCGACTTTTCGCAGCAGGTCCGCCGTCCTTTCTTCCCGCTCGGACCGGTTGAGCATCGGAAAATGCACCTGCAGAGGTTCGCTGACGATCCGCAGAATGCTCCAACGTGGATTCAGGGAACCGAACGGATCTTGGAAGATCATCTGAATCTGACGGCGCATCGGCCGGAAATGCGCGTCCGGCAACCTTGTGATCTCCTGTCCACCGAAAGAAATTTTTCCGCTTGTGACCTGCACAAGATTCAAAATGGCCAATCCCACGGTCGTTTTCCCACTCCCACTTTCTCCGACCAAGCCAACAGTCTTTCCAGGCGGGATATGGAAAGAAACATCGGTTACGGCTTTGACATACCCTGTTGTCCGCCGCAGAAAGGGGGACTTTCGAGGAAACCAAACGCTGAGATGCTCAACTTCCAGAATATTCACATTGAATGCGTAAAAAACGCGCTAAGTGGACTAGTAGCAATGGCCTCCGCATGTGCCTCCGGTAGACCTATCTCGTACGCAGCGCGCCCCGCTTCTACCGCCATTTTAAACGCTCGGGCCATCCGCCCCGGATCCGACGCAACCGCTATTGCCGTGTTGACTAAGACCGCATCGGCGCCCAGTTCCATCGCTTCCGCGGCGTGACTCGGCGCTCCCAAACCCGCATCGACCACGACCGGCACCGTGGCTTGGTCGATGATGATCTTTATCTGGTCTTTCGTCTGAATACCGCGGTTGGTTCCGATAGGAGACCCCAGTGGCATCACGGTCGCTGTGCCCGCCTCCTGCAAGCGCTTCGCCAGGACTGGGTCAGCATTGATGTAGGGTAGAACGACAAAACCATCGCGAACCAACTGTTCAGCCGCCTTCAACGTTTCAATCGGATCGGGCAGCAGATAATGCGGGTCGGGGTGAATTTCGAGTTTCACCCATTTAGGCAATCCTGCAGAAGCTGCAAGCCGTGCCAGGCGAATCGCCTCCTCGGCGGTCATTGCACCACTCGTATTGGGAAGTAACAAGTAACGGTTCGCATCAATGTGATCCAGGATGTCCGCGAACGGATCGTGGCCACCTGATAAATCGGCCCTGCGCAAGGCGACAGTAACGATCTGCGTACCGCTAGCCTCCAGGGCGCGTTCCATGAGCGCGTTGCTTGCAAATTTTCCCGTGCCAAGCAAGAGCCGGGATTCAAATTCCCGATCCGCTATAACCAGTTTGGATCGTTCGTTAAACATTTGCTGAACCTCCAGGACAAATACTGACTCTCCCCTTGAACAGCAAGTGATCGCTTCCTAGATTCTTATTCGTGCGCCCTTTCGGCAGTAATATTCCCAATTTGACCGGCCAACTTCTTGTTGCGCATCCAAATCTGCGCGACCCGAATTTTCGGCGCACAGTGTTGTTTCTCTCTTCCCACGATCGCGAAGAAGGTGCTCACGGACTCGTCATCAACCGGCCGACAAATAAGAGTCTGACAGATTTTCTTCCGGACCTGGAATTGAATTCCCTTGGGAAGATTCCCGTTTATTTCGGAGGACCGGTTGGCACGCATGAGTTGACGATCGTTTCCTTTGACTGGACTGGCGGCGAGGCAAAAATGACATTTCACTCGCAACTGTCATCAAATTTGCCCGAGGGCATGCTAAGCGGTAACCCGAAATCCCTTCGCGCCTTCGTTGGTTATGCCGGTTGGACGGGAGGCCAACTCGAATCGGAGCTTCAGCAGAGCGCCTGGATCATTCACCCGGCAACGGAATCTCTTCTCCAGGGGGCGACGAACGAGCGCACCTGGGTTGAGTTAATGAGAGATTTCGGCCCGGCTTATTACCTGCTTGCGATGGCGCCGGATGATCCTTCCTTGAACTAGCGTCCCAGTCGTTTCGCGTTTCAAACTCGGCGCTTGCAACAGATGCGCCGCATTCCTATAACGCGGCATGCGTATTGGTGTTCCCAAGGAATTGAAAGAGCAGGAACATCGGGTGGCTGTGCTGCCATCGGTGGTTTACCATCTAACGAGGCTGGGCCACCAGGTTTACGTTGAACGCGACGCGGGAACGGGTGCTGGATATCCGGACCGGGAATACGAGCAGGCGGGCGCGATTCTCTCTTCGGACCATGCAGAGATCTTTGAACGAGGGGAATTGGTGGTGAAGGTGAAAGAACCACTGCCATCCGAATACCCGCTGCTGCGCAAGGGCCAGATCTTGTTCACGTATCTCCATCTTGCCGCTTCAAGGAATCTGACGCAGGCGTTGATAGATTCAGGTGCCACCGCGATCGCCTATGAGACAGTCGAAGTGAACAGGCGCTTGCCGTTATTGGAGCCGATGAGTGAGATCGCGGGCCGGATGTCGATAATTGTGGGCGGATACTTCCTGGCAAAACATAGCGGCGGAAAAGGCGTGTTGCTCGGGGGTGTCCCAGGAGTTCTTCCGGGAAATGTGATTGTTATCGGCGGAGGTAACTCGGGAGTCAATGCTGCGCGAATGGCCACGGGACTCGGAGCGAACGTCACGATACTCGAGGTCGATGTCGAGCGGATGCGATTCCTCGATATTACGATGCATACGGCGCATACCCTTTACTCCAGTGAAGAACATCTTTTGGAAATGTTACCGCGAACCGATCTATTGATCGGCGCAGTGCTGGTGCCGGGGGCAAGAGCGCCCCGATTGATCACCAGGGCGATGCTCAGGCTAATGAAGCCCGGAAGTGTTTTCGTAGACATCGCTATCGATCAGGGGGGATGTTCTGAAACCTCGCGCCCGACGACCCATCACGACCCGGTTTATGTGGAGGAGGGGATTACCCACTATTGCGTTGCCAACATGCCGGGTGCTTATGCGCGAACCGCGACACAGGCTCTTACAAATGTAACGGCCAGATTTGTCGAGTTCTTGACTGAGGGAAGCATTGAAGGAGCGATCAAAAGAGAACCCGCGATTGCAAGTGGAGTGAACGTCATGGATGGAAAAATCCGGAACAGAGCTGTTGCGGAAGCGCATCGGTTGCCATTTGAACCCCTTAAGATTTGAGGAGACAGGAGTAGGCGTCTATTCCGCTCTTTTCATCGGAACAAAACGCACAGGTAAAATGGCCTGTTGCTCAACCTTCGTACCGTGCTTTTGCAAAAGATAAAGCCGCTGGTTTTCCAGGGGACCGACGGGGATGATCATTCGGCCACC
>DATMQC010000062.1:0-26768 GCA_035567275.1 Chthoniobacterales bacterium
TAACGAGCACAGGATCTGTAATACCCAAGTATGAAAGTGGAAGGGGAGGAATTGGCCTGTCCTCATCTTTATACATAATAAATTGAGCTCGGAGCTCCGGCGAGAGACAGTCGACGAGCGATTTTCCGTCTTCGGGGACAAAAGCGTCGAGGTAGATCATCGACCGGATACGCGCCAAAGTGCCGGTGGCTACCATGCCCCCGTAACTCTGACTGACGAGAGTCACATCCTGAAAACCCTCCATCTCAATGTGAGCAACGATATCTTCGATATGTGTCGAAAGAGTGGCGATCCTATTTCCCACATGACGGCGCTCGCCAAGGTCGGTCGAGGTCGGTGTTGTTACTACATGCCCCCGCTCTCGAAGTGCGGGTGCGACATATCGCCATATCCAGCCGCCGCACCATCCTCCGTGAACGAGCACAAAAGTATGCCGTTCGTTTCGCGATTGTCGATCGCCCTTGTTGTTCTTCAGGTTTGCACTCATTGGTAGTTGGCTCATCCGTAAATCCCTTCTTCCGGGAGCGGCGCCTTCTTGGTAACTCCAAAGGATCGTTCCACTATATCGGCTGCCATAGAAAGCCCATTAGTCTTGGCAATTACGTCCTGAAGCTTGCGTGCATTTTCACGATAGACTGCATTGTTTAATACCTCACCCAGAAGCGTTGAAAGGTGGTCCGATGTCAATTCTTCAAACGGCATGGTCACACCGGTTTTTTTTGCGGCTATTCTCACAGCCACCCCAGGTTGATCAAAAGTTATCGGAATGGCCACTTGCGGAACGCCCTGAGCAAGAGACTCGAGCACAGTATTTAACCCTGCATGGGTGATGCAGACCGAGGTTCGCTTCAGCAGCTCCAATTGTGGGGTCTGATTAACGATGATCGCATTGTTGGGCACCGGTCCGATCTGCTTGGGATCAAGCTGGTCTCCGATCGAAAGAACCAGTTGTGTGCCTTTATGCTTAGCGACACCGGCTACAATCGTGCGGAAGACGTCAACCTGGCCATTCATAATCGTACCCATTGATGCATAGATCAGTGGTTCGCCGGTCAATCGATCCCAGGGAAAATCCATTTTGGGTCGCCCTTTGCCATCGTGAAATGGACCCCGTGTAATGAAACTGCGGAGGTAATAGTGGGTTTTCGAAGTCAAACTCTTTTGGAACCTGCGTGATATTGGCGAGCTTGGAAAACACATCAGAGGGAAAATCCCAGTCGATTTTTAACCCGGCTTCCTTTGCGTAGGCTTTGATACCCTCGTTATAGGTAAGTCTGGCACATTTAACGATGCCTTCCTGATTTCTAGCTAGAGCTTCCGGCGTAGTCTCATGCGGCCAATCGTATTCAGCTCAGCAAACCGTATCTGGTTGCATATGAGAAGAGTGCGTTTTGTCATAGATACCTTATTTCGATTTTGCTGCACGTTCACTTCTTCAGCGTGACGGACTCGACAGCTCCGCGTCTTCCGATAGCTTTAAGGTGGGCGTCCGTGGCGACCGGCAACCCCAAGGGATTCGAATCCTGGTCAGCTCCCATCCTTGTGTGATCCCAAAACTCGAGAGAACCACGATCACTTGCGGGCTACAAAGCTTGGTTGCGGTTCGTGAAGCCTACCCGGCTGAAACGACACCACATAAAACCGGCGGTCCAACTGCCCTATGACGAAACTTTTAATCTCGACGTACTAAAAAACGCCACAAAAATAGTTGACGGACCACCTCAGATACTGGGCTAGTGTCCTTCGTGGTCGAACTGTTGAGTTGGGAATTTCTAAAGTACGTGCAACTGCTGCTAATTAAACTTTTGCTCACCCCTCTCTTGATGATCGCTGTTTCCTGGGCGGCACGGCGATGAGGATCAGGGATCGGTGGATTTCTCGCCGGATTGCCGCTCACTTCGGGCCCTATCTCAATCTATCTTTGGGTTGAGCAGGGACCAGGCGTTCCGCTGAGGTCCCTCGGTCACACGCCAGTCTCCGATCCGCTTGAGCTGGTCGCGGGAAAACATTACCGGTGTGATGCCGAAGGCGCGGCCGTTCGCGTTCGGCGCTACCTAAGCTGTGGCTCAACTGGGATAGAGCAGCATGAATAGCTTCGGCATTAGGTGTCGGATTTTCCAGTCGCTGATCGCAGATCGGACACGCGTGATGATTTTCTTCTTGCTCAAACAGACCAATAGATTCAAGACGCTCCGCTTGAATCTTAGCCTCATCGGAGAAGCCCTGAGTTTCGCCGGACAAAGTCCTGGCGGCCCGAAGAGCCTAGGTCAGTCTTGCACGCTCTTCTGTCAATACATTGAACTCATCTTGCAACTGCGAGATCTGAATCGGATCCGCTAAAGCCCCGCTGTTCGGGCGTCCATCGGGTAATTTCATCCATCAACGCGCGCAATTCGGTCATTGTCTCGCGTGACGGACCCTCCCGCGACAATCCAACAACGAGGGCCTCTTGTAGAAGCGCCTGTGCTTTGGAGATGCCAACGCCTTGGATTTGAGAGGCTTCAAATTGCCCTGGTCCGAAGCGCGTCCTCGCTAGGCGTCGCCGGAGCTCAGGAAATATTCGGGATTGAGGGTTTTAAGCTGCTCCGGCACAAAGAGCCCGTCTTTTCGCACCAACTCTCCGTCGAAATAGATTTCGCCCCCTCCATACTCCGGCCGCTGGATGCAGATGAGGTCCCAGTGAACCTGGCTTCGATTTCCATTGTCGGCTTGTTCGTATGCCTGACCCGGAGTAAAATGGAAGGATCCTGCAATTTTCTCGTCGAACAGCGTGTCGCGCATCGGCGTCTTGATGTCAGGATTGAAGCCAAGCGCGAATTCTCCTATATAGCGAGCTCCCTCATCGGAATCGAGCACCGCGTTGAGCCGCGCAGTATTATTCGCAGATGCGTCGACTACCTTGCCGTTAGTAAGTTTAAGCCGAACCGAGTCGAAAGCCGTGCCCTGATAAACGCTTGGCGCATTGAACTGGATTATACCTTCTGCCGAATCTCGGACCGGAGCGGAGAAAACCTCGCCATCAGGAATGTTATGATTGCCCCCGCAGACAACGGCCGGGATATTCTTGATGCTGAATCGGAGATCGGTTCCCGGCCCTTTAATATGGACCTCGTCAGTCCTTTCCATCAGCTCTTTCAGCGCATTCATTCCGGGCTGAAGCCTTTGATAATCCAGTGTGCAGACTTCAAAAAAAAAGTCCTCGAATGCCTCAGTGCTCATTTCGGCCAGTTGGGCCATTGCCGGAGTAGGCCAGCGCAGGACAACCCATTTAGTCTTGTTGACGCGATGATCAACAACCGGCTTCATTAGATTGGTCGCGAGCTGCATTCTCTCCGGATTGACATCTGCGAATTCGGTGATGTTGTGCGAACCGCGGAGGGCTACGTATGCATCCATCGCACTCATCCGCGCGAGTTCGAATTTGGATAATGTCCTATATTGTTCTTCCTCCGCTTCGCGAAGCAGTTCACGTCCGATGATATTTGTCTGCAAATTCACGAACGGAAACGCTCCCCTTGCGCGCGCGCTCCTGATCAATGCCACGACGAATTCCGGGGGTACATCGATGGCGTCGATCAGAACTTTTTCCCCTTTTTGCAGGTCGGTTGAAAAGCCGATCAGTACTTCGGCCAGCTTGGTGAGGCGGCAATCGATCATGAATTTGATAGACTTAGTGGCATAACCTGCTAGTGCAACTGAAAAAGCGATCGTTGTGTTGACTAAGATCCTGGACCGAACCGAGGCATCAAAAGTGGGCGCCCTTCATGAAGGCAAGACGATTGTATTCACGAACGGCTGTTTCGACATATTGCACGTGGGTCATGTGCGCTATCTCGCTGCGGCGCGACGACTCGGAGATGTTCTTGTCGTAGGGCTCAACAGTGACGATTCGGTGCGGCAATTAAAAGGGCCTGGACGGCCATTGAATCCGGAAGAAGATCGAGCGGAAATTCTTGCCGCTCTCGAGGCAGTCAATCACGTCGTTGTGTTCAATGAGAAGCGAGCGACGAATCTTGTCCGAGAACTCGCTCCTAACATCTATGCAAAAGGAGGTGACTACACAACCGACACTCTGGATCCGGATGAAGTCGCGGCTCTGAGGGAAATCGGCGCCCGCATAGAGATATTGCCCCTGGTCCGCGGAAAATCCACGACCGGGTTACTTAAAGCAATTCAGCAGCGATGAAACTTCGCCTCGGTGTACTTGGCTCGGGAAAGGGGTCAAATTTTCGGGCCATCATGGAAGCAATCAAAGAGGGGTGGGTGGAGGCTGAAGTCCGTATCGTGATATCGGACGTCGAAGACGCAGGGATACTCAAATTGGCGCACGAATTTGATGTCCCTTCGCGTTATGTCCCGCCGGGGAGATTTCGAACCAAGCTGGAATCGGAAATCGAACGCCAAATTGTTAAAATCTTGCGCGACAGGGATGTTGAGCTGGTCGTACTGGCGGGGTTTATGCGAGTACTGAAAGAGGTGTTGCTCAATGCCTTTCCTGGCCGGATCATCAATATTCATCCTTCTCTGTTGCCGAAGTTCCGCGGGCTCTATGCCTGGACCCAGGCGCTGAATGCACACGAGAAAGTCACGGGTTGCACAGTGCACTATGTCGATGCCGGGGTGGATACGGGCGAGATCCTGGGCCAACGAACCGTGGCGATATTGCCGGATGACACAGCAGAGCGGCTGCATGCTCGCATCCAGACCGCTGAACATCTGTTACTGCCCTCCGTGATCGCAGAAATCGCCCGGAAAAGAAGCAATCGAAGTAGTACCTCAGACGAGCGAGACAAAAGAGGATAGGGGATCGGAGGGCTTCCTGCTCTGTTTCCTTGCCTTTTAAGCGATGCTGACTCAAGCTTGGGCGAGTATGAAGAAAATCGAGGCGATCATCAAACCCTTTAAAATGGAGGATGTCAAGGAGGCCTTGACGGAGATTGGAGTCGAGGGAATGACCGTCAGCGAAGTCAAAGGATTTGGGCGCCAAAAAGGCCATACGGAAATCTATCGGGGGAGCGAGTACACCGTCGATTTTCTACCTAAGGTGAAATTTGAGATCGTAGTGCCGGATGACCGGGTACAGAAAGCGGTCGAAACGATTGTCGAGGCAGCTCGCACCGGCAAAATCGGAGACGGGAAAGTCTTTGTTGTGCCGATTGAGGAAGCAATCCGAATCCGAACCGAAGAACGGGGTGAATCGGCGATTTGACCTACAGACCGAGGGTTCATGGAAGCGTCCGATGTTCTTCCTGATCTTCAGGCGTCGCTTTTGTGCGAGGACGTTAGGCAGGAAGTAAACGGGCTTCAGACCCTGGTCGGAGTGATCAACGTTCTTCCCACGCCCGCTTTACCCCTGGGGCTTTTGAAACTTTGTGTATGGACTCGCTGGTGCAGCGGTATCGGCAGGTTTCACCAGACATCCCGGATCCTGGGTTCCGAGGAGGTCGAAGTCATTGCGGAATCCCATATCGACTTTGAGCTGAAAGAAATGGAAGGATTTGTAACAAACGTGAATCTGTTCACGGGCGTACAATTCCAGCACTTTGGCGTTCACCATGTTGAGATACTCTTGGATGGCGAACTGATTCTCAGATATCCTTTGCCCGTTGTCAGGATATAGCACCGGCGCGATGGACGGCTATTCTTGCCCTGCCCTCACATTTCAGAAACACGTATATTGAAGATTGTTCTTTTACATCCCCGGATGAGCACCAACATTGAATCTCACCTGATCGAAAATCGGTTGTTCAAGCCGCCTAAAACCTTTTCCAAAAGAGCTTACGTTAAAAACCTTGCGGAGTATGAGGAGCTTTACCGCAAATCGATTAAGAACCCGGAAAAATTCTGGGCGCAACAAGCCTCTGAATTGCTTGTTTGGCAAAAAAAATGGACGACGGTTCTTCAATGGAAGGCACCGTTCGCCAAATGGTTCGTAGGCGGCAAACTGAATGTTTCTGAGAACTGCCTGGACCGGCATTTGCATGGTGCCACCCGAAACAAGGCTGCATTCATCTGGGAGGGGGAACCCGGAGAAAAAGAGACGCTCACCTATCAGCAATTGCACAGCGAGGTTTGCAAGTTTGCGAACGTGCTGAAGAGGAATCAGGTCAAAAAAGGTGACAGGGTCATCATTTATATGCCCATGTGTCCGGAAGCAGCGATCGCGATGCTGGGATGCGCGCGGGTAGGGGCTATTCACTCTGTCGTATTCGGCGGGTTCAGCTCTGAATCAATTAGAGATCGCATTAACGATAGCCAGGCTAAGATGATCGTTACCGCGGACGGAGGTTACCGTCGCGGAGCGATCGTACCTTTGAAACGCAATGTCGACGAGGCGTTAAAAGGGGACGAGCGGATCGAGCGAGTGATCGTTTTCCGACGAGCCAACAACGAGATCCATATTCAGGAAGGCCGCGATGTCTGGTGGCATCGCGAAATGGCATATGTCGATTCCGATTGCCCGGCTGAGGCTATGGATTCGGAAGATCCCCTCTACATTCTTTATACCAGTGGTTCGACAGGAAAGCCGAAAGGCATTCTGCACACGAGCGGGGGCTATCTTCTGGGAGCCGCGATCACCTGCAAATACGTGTTCGATTTGAAAGAGGAGGATATCTACTGGTGCACATCTGACATTGGCTGGGTTACCGGCCATAGCTATGTGGTCTATGGGCCGCTTTGCATCGGCGCGACGGTTTTGATGTATGAAGGGGCGCCGAACTGGCCTGAGCCCGACAGGTTTTGGGAATTGATCGAGGAATATCGCGTAAATGTCCTTTATACGGCTCCCACGGCAATTCGTGCTTTCATTCGATGGGGAGACGAGCATCCCAACCGGCACGATCTCTCTTCTCTCCGATTACTCGGGACCGTGGGGGAACCGATTAATCCGGAGGCGTGGATGTGGTATCACACGGTGATTGGAGGAAGTCGATGCCCGATTGTCGATACATGGTGGCAGACCGAAACGGGTTCAATCATGATCACGCCGTTGCCTGGAGCAACCCCGGTTAAACCTGGAACCGCGACACTGCCCTTTTTTGGAATTGACGCGGCCGTCGTCGATGACCAAGGCCAGGAGGTTCCGCCGAACGTCGGAGGCAAACTGATAATCAGGAAACCGTGGCCATCCATGCTGCGCACGATCTGGGGCGATAAGGCGGGATACAAGAAGCAATACTGGAGTGAAGTGAATGGTTGCTATTTTACGGGAGATGGGGCCCGACGGGACAAGGATGGCTATTTTTGGATTGTCGGTAGAATCGACGACGTGCTGAACGTTGCCGGACATCGCCTGGGCACATCTGAAATCGAGAGCGCTCTGGTCAGCCACGCCAGTGTTGCGGAAGCCGCCGTTGTGGGTCGTTCGGATGAGATGAAAGGGCAGGCCGTCGTCGCATTCGTCACGCTCAGAGAAAAAGAGGCTCCTACGCCCGAGCTTCGAGAAAGATTGCGAGAACACGTTGGCGCCGCCATTGGTTCGATTGCCAAGCCCGACGAAATTCGATTTGCCGAAGCCCTGCCGAAAACGCGGAGCGGAAAAATCATGCGTCGCCTGTTAAAGGAGATTGCGGCGGGAGGCAGCATTAAAGGGGATATAACGACCCTCGAAGACTTCAGCGTTTTGGCGGGGCTGAAGAGCGGTGACGAGTAAAGAGCGGACATAGGACGAATTGTAACTCGCTCGGTAAGGGCAGATCTCCGAGCTGCCCGCGCGTTTTAGCCCAGATCCCGAAATTAGGGAATCGTCCTCGTCGTCGTGCTCGTCCTCGATTTATGGGGCTTCTGCGCCGAGAAAAGAGCCGATCTTCTTGGCAATTATTTTGTTCCGTTAGTGTGACGGTGAGATGTTAGAATTCTCGAAGACGACGACGAGCACGAGAACGAGGACGACTTCTCAACTTCGGAATTTAGTTTTAGCTAGGGAGGACGGCCTCTGTGCCGTCCCATTTTTCCCCTTGTTAGGCGAGCCGAATGATTAGTCGGACGGCACGGAGGCAGTCCCTCCCCATAAAAAAACAAACATCGGCGAGAATGCCCGGGGCTATCTATACACTAATCGTTGGCTTAGCTTTGTGCCAGTCGGTACTCTGTTCGTAGGCGTAACTGGCCTGAAGGATTGTCGATTCGTCCAACTCTTTGCCGAGAATCTGTAGACCGACTGGAAGCCGTTTCCCTGTCTGCTCTGCAAAGCCGCACGGGATGCTAATTCCACAGATGCCGGCCATGTTTGCCGCCAGCGTGAAAATATCCGCAAGGTACATGCTGAGGGGATCGTTAGTGCGCTCCCCGAGCCTGAATGCCGGAGTGGGTGAAGTCGGACATGCGATGACGTCCACTTTTTCGAAAGCGTCCGCGAAATCCTTCCTGATCAGGCTCCGAACCTTTTGAGCTCGCAAATAATAGGCGTCATAATATCCGGAGCTCAACACATAGGTACCCAGAATGATCCGGCGTTTTACTTCGGCGCCGAATCCCTCTTCTCTGGTTCGACCATAGTGATCGATCAGCCCATCGCTCTCGGATGCGCGGTATCCGTAACGGACCCCGTCAAATCGAGCGAGGTTCGCGGACGCTTCGGCCGGAGCAATGACATAATAAGTGCTTAAGGCATAGTCCGTATGTGGCAATGAAATCTCCCGCAATTCCGCGCCAAGTCCCTCAAGATGCTCAACGGCGGTTCGGACTGCTTTCTCGACTTCGGGATCGAGTCCATCAATGAAGTACTCCTTCGGAAGTCCGATCTTCAGGTCTTTTACCCCTTTTCGGAGATTTGCTGAAAAGCCGGTCACAGGCTCTGGAAGTGAAGTTGAATCATTTACATCAACCCCTGCGATGATGTCCATCAGGAGCGCAGCGTCCTCCACATCTTTTGTAAGCGGTCCGATTTGATCGAGCGACGAGGCAAAGGCTACTAGGCCATAGCGGGAGACCCGGCCGTAAGTCGGCTTCAAGCCAACGCAGCCGCAAAGCGCTGCGGGTTGCCTGATCGAACCACCAGTATCTGAGCCCAGAGCAGCAAATGCCTCGTCAGCCGCGACAGCCGCCGCCGAACCACCGCTCGACCCGCCTGGAGTACGTGTGATGTCCCACGGATTTTTGCTCGGCCCGAAAGCGGAATTTTCGGTGGAAGATCCCATCGCAAATTCATCCATGTTCAATCGCCCGAACGGAATTGCTCCGGCCGCTCGAAGCCTTGAGACGACCGTAGCATCGTACGGCGCAATATAGTTTTCCAGAATCTTGGAGGCACAACTGCAGGGATGCCCTTTTACGCTGATTATATCTTTGATAGAGATTGGCAGGCCGCCAAGAGGCAGACTCACATCCGCGGAGGAGGCGTCTGCAAGAGCCCGTTCCAAATCGTGTGACAAGTAAGCGTGAACCAGAGGATCGACCTTTTCGATCCTTCGACTCAGAGCCGTGACAACTTCTTCCGGAGAAACCTTTCTGGATCGCAACAGATTGAGAATTTCGTGGGCGGCAAGCGAGGTAATTTCCACCAGACTACTCCACCACTTTTGTCACCATGAACAATCCCTGCGCCCGACGTGGCGCATTCGCGAGGGCGCTTTCGTTGTCCAGACCATTTCGTGGTTCATCATTCCGAAATACGTTATAAATCGGAAAACTGTGAGCCATCGGTTCTACATTTGAGACATCGACTTGATTCAGCCGTTCCACATGTTGAAGTACGATTTCGAGCTGAGATCGAAAAGTATTGACTTCCTCAGGGGTCAGCTGGATGCGCGCCAGCTCGGCGACATATTCGACTTCAAGTTTCGTTGAACTCATGCGATGGGACGAATCGTTACAGATGATTGAACATCTGTATTGCCAGCAGGACCACGGCAGCAACAAGAATCAGAATGGCAAGAGACGAAATGATCAATCGTCTCCGGGCCTGACGCCGGTGAGCCCGCCTTGGCCGGCTCGGACGTTCGGAAAAGAGATCTTCGCCATGACGCGAGTCCTGGAGGATGTCCGGAGAATCAAACGGACTTCGTCTCGTCGTCGCTCGCGCGATCCTCTCCTGGCGCTGGCGCTCCTGTTCGGCCTGTGCGAGCCGGGGAGCTTCTTCGATTTTGCGCTGCAGTTCTTCCATCTGCCGGCGCAGCTCCTCCTCTTGCTTGGCGAGCTCGTCTTTCTTCGCCGAGATCGGAGAGTCGTTAAATCTTCTGCGTCCCATTACTCAACAGTATCATCCATGAACAAAGTAAAAAACCAGAAGCGCACTAAGCCCTAGGATGAGCAAGGGCAAGGTGAAAGCGAAGCCGCGCTTAAGCCAGACAAGAAAACTCGCGTCATCCGAAGTATGATAATAGCTCTCTTCGACCGTCGGCGCAGGGTCTATCACCTCCGTATCGGCTTTTGCGTTAATCTTCGTGAGCGACTTAGTGTAGTCGGTGCGAGCTTCATCGACAGCACTTAGGGCCTTGCTTAATTCCTTGTGCAGGTCCGCGTTGCTCCAGGTCTTTGGATTGATTTTCTCCAGCGCCTCGAGGTGATCGGCAAAATTTGTGTTGGTTGCTTTCAGCTGTTCGACCCGTTTTTCTGCCTCGTAAGTCTCACGCTCGATAACAACCAATGTTCGACTGAGCTTCTCGATCATGTCGGACCGTCCCTTCTCCAGTTCTTCCTGCTTCCTGCTAAGCTCTTCGAGCTCCCGCTTCTGCTTCTCGATCAGCTCTTGCTGACGTTTAAGCTGAAGAAGTTGCTCTTGCGCCCGTTGAACCTGTGAATCGAGCATTTCTGGTGATGCCGCGTGATCTTCTGGAAGATCGAGAAACGGCTCTTTCGTACTCTCCGACATGAACAACCCATTGTCCGGAAAACAAGTCCCGTCGCAACGAAAATCTGTGAGATTTCTAACGACCCGGCAAAATCTGAAAGAGGAAACCTTTCAGATACTCCGTTTCAGGAATATGCGGAAGGATGGGATGGTCGAGTGGTTGAGCAAATTGCTTCAACATCCGTACGTGACGCTTTGCATCGACGCTCGCGTCCACCAGCATTTCCAGAAACATTTCGCGAGAAACATGATGTGAGCAGGAGAACGTTGCCAGAAACCCTTCAGGCGCCAACAACTGGAGCGCACGCAAATGGATCTCTTTGTATCCGCGCCAGGCGTTGCTGAGCGATTCCTTAGCCTTGGCAAATGAGGGCGGATCGAGAACGATGAGGTCGTATTGCGTCTTCTCTCGGATGCACCGGGCAAGAAAATCGAAAGCATTGTCTGTATAGGCCGCGATTCTTACCCCGTTGCGCCGAGCGTTCTGGTTGATTGATTGTACCAGATCGGCGCTGATCTCTACGGCGGATACAGAAACCGCACCAGCTCTAGCGCAGGCGACCGCGAAAGCTCCCTGGTTGGAAAAACAGTCGAGAACACGAAGACCTGCCGCAAGACCCGCCACCGTCTCGTAGTTATCGATTTGGTCTAGGTAAAATCCGGTTTTTTGGCCCGCTAGAACATCGATTTCGAAGCGCATCCCCTTTACCTCTAGCTCGACAGGTCGCGGGTGTTCGCCCCAAAGAACACCGCTCACGAGTTCAAGTCCCTCTGCTTTGCGAATCGGCGCCTCGTTTCTCTCGATGATCGATGTTGGAGAAAGGAGCTTTTCCACAGCTGCGACGATCAGCTCCTTCTTTTGATCCATCCCAAGAGTGAGCGTCTGCAAAACCACATAGGGTCCGTATCTGTCGATCACAACCCCTGGGAGCCCGTCGCCCTCACTCCAGACAATGCGTCCCGGGTTCCGATAGACTCCGAGCTTCTTTCGTAAGTCGATCGCCTGGTTGAGTCTTCGCGAAAAAAAGCCGAGATCCAATGGCTGTTTGCGTCTTGAAAATCGCCTCGCGATGATTTGTGACCTCGGGTTGTAGATGGCCGATCCCAAAAGGCGATTCCGGCCATCTTTCAGGGAAATCACTCCACCGGGTTGAAGATCGCCGAACGTCTTTAAAACTTCGGAACGATAAACCCAATCATGTCCGTGAAAGATGCGCGCGCGTGGTTTGACTACGATCCCGGCCATGGCCGCTGTCATCCCTCTACGAATAGAGAAACTCGTCAGCCGGCTCGGAGTGCTGTGCTGAAACGCCAGCGATCTCCTGCTCGGGATATTCGAAGATTTTTCCTTCGTAGTTGCGAATCACGATTTTCTCGTGATCATGGTACAAAACGTATCCTGGGTTGATCGGAACTTTGCCCCCGCCTCCGGGCGCGTCGATAACGAACTGCGGCACTGCGTAGCCGGTCGTGTGGCCGCGCAACCCCTCGATGATCTCAATCCCCTTCGCAACGGAGGTGCGAAGGTGTGCAGAGCCATAAATCAGGTCGCATTGGTAGATATAGTAGGGTCTCACCCGGGCCATTACCAATTTGTGTACGAGAGCCCTCATGACATCCAGATCATCGTTAACTCCCTTCAAAAGAACGCTTTGGTTACCCAGAGGGATACCGTGGTTAGCGAGTCTTTCGAGGGCGGCTTTGACCTCAGTCGTTAACTCGCGCGGATGGTTCGCGTGAATGCTCATCCAGAGCGGATGGAAATCCTGAAGCATCCGGCATAGCTCCGGAGTGATACGCTGAGGAAGAAAAATCGGGATACGGGTTCCGATTCGGACAAATTCAATATGCGGAATCGATCGCAGGCGGTGCAAAATTCCGCGCAGTTTGTCATCCGAAAGAAGTAAGGCGTCACCCCCGGAAAGAAGGACATCGCGAACCTCGGTGTGCGACTCCAGATATTGATAGGCCTCTTCGAAATTGGTGTGAAGCTCCTGTTCTCCAACTCCGCTTACTACACGGCTTCGGGTACAGTAGCGGCAATAAGATGCGCACCGATCTGTTACGAGAAACAGGACGCGGTCCGGATACCGGTGCACGAGGCCTGGGACTGGCATATGCGAGTCTTCGCCGCACGGGTCGGCCATTTCGAGCGGCGATCGATCTGCTTCTTCAAGGCGAGGGATTACCTGGCGACGAATAGGACAATTGGGATCCTCGGGGTCGATAAGGTTAAAGAAATGGGGGGTGACTGCAAACGCGAGCTTGGCGCCGGATAGCAGGACGCCAGCCCGTTCTTCGCGGGTAAGGGTGATCCTCTCCTCGAGTTGCCGCAGGTTGGTGATTCGGTTTTTAAGTTGCCATTTCCAGTCGTTCCAGGATTCGGGAGCGACATTGGGCCAGAAACCTGGCGCGAAGGAAAGGAACCGCTTATCAGCGGTTTCGGCTAAGCTTTGCATGATTCTGTTGACTGGTTGGTAAAACACTAAGGGCTGAGTTTCGATTGTCAATTGGGCCAGCCTCCTGCAGAATCCCCTGAGCCGAGGGAGAAAGAAGCCGGAGATTTTCACAGATTTTGCTTGGGCCGGAGCATTTCAGGGACAGAACACCGGATGGTCTGCGACGCTCTTTTTCTCGGTAATTCGTGGCTATTGTTGCGCAGAGTGCGTCCCTGTTGGAGTGTGACTCTGTCCGACTGGCGCGCAAATTTTCCGGTCTGACCTATTTTCCTATGAGCGTGATTGATAATGTTTCGGCCCTGGCTGTCGGGGGAATTCTGTTGACTCAATCTTTATCGACTTCGCTTCCCGGGCAGACAGCTGCACCGAACGCAGCCAAGGATATCGCGCATGAGTTAAGTGATGCGTATACGGCGGTTTATGAGCGGGTTGCTCCTGCCGTAGTCGTAGTCGATGTCGAGAAGAACGGGCGGGCCGGCAACGGCGCGAACCCGCCCGATGGATTTGATTTCTTCTTTCGAAGCCCAAGAGACGATAGTGATCAGCCCGATCAGAGTGAGGGGTCCGGTTTTGTTGTTCGCCAGGACGGTTACATTATCACCAACAGCCATGTGATTGAAGGTGAGGACAAAATCAATGTCAAACTGCGGGATGGGCGCACCCTGGCCGCCAAGGTGATCGGTTCGGACGAGCGAACGGATGTGGCAGTCATCAAAGTCGACGCGACCAGTCTGCCGACGATCGATTTCGCCAATAGCGATGCTGTGAAGGTTGGGCAGATAGTGTGCGCCATCGGGACGCCCTACAAATTTGCCTACACGTTCACGACGGGTGTCGTGAGCGCCAAGGGTCGGAATGAGCTGCTTCCGGACAAGTATGAGGACTATATCCAGACCGACGCAGCAATTAATCCCGGGAACAGCGGTGGGCCTCTTTGCGACATTGATGGCAGGGTGATCGGAGTGAATACTCTAATCCACGGGCTGAACCGGGGTCTTGGATTTGCGATTTCCAGCAATCTTGCAAAGCAAGTCAGCGATCAATTGATCGCGTCCGGAAAAATTGTCAGGCCCTGGCTGGGAATCATCATCGAGAGCCTCGGGGATCAAAATCGCACGGAAGTATTCAAAGGCGTGGATAAAGGCGTAGTGGTGCGGACGATCCAGGCCGATACACCTGCTTCAAGGAGTGATTTGCGGCCCGCTGACGTGATCACCGATGTCGACGGTGTTCAGGTCGAGAGCGCCAGAGAATTGCAGAATGAGATTCTAAAGAAAAAGGTTGGCGAACAACTCACATTGGGGGTATGGCGCAACGGCAAGAGAATGAGCGTCTCGGTGAAAACCCAAGAGCTGCCAAGCGATCCAGGCAAGATTGCCAACAGTTCACCGCCGCCTGTTCAAAGGGAGAACGCTGCCTCGAAGTTCGGTGTCCAGGTTCAAGATGTGACTGCGGAACTGAAGCAGGAGTTTGGCTTGAAGTCCGATGTTGGGGTTGTTGTAACTGAAGTGGCGCCAAATAGTCCCGCGGCGCTCGCGGACATTCAGCCGGGAGATGTGATCACCGAAGTGGGTCGAAATCCGGTCAGCAACACGGAATCGTTTCAAAAGGCGATGGCGGAGCAAAACGGAAAACAGAATTTACTGCTGTTGCTCGATCGGAAAGGCATCAAAACGTATTCGATCGTCAGGGTTGAGAAGTGAGTTTCGGCATGCAGTTTGTCGCTTGTGCTGAGGCTTTTCCAAGCCACTCATTGGAGAATCCTTGAAAAGCAAAACTGATTGCAAATGAGTCAAGTTTTTTCCGTATCCGCGCATTGCGCATGGGGTGGTTTTGCTTTTCAAGGATTCTACAAGCGGGCCGCGGAGCCTAAAGCTGCCGGATTCCAAGACCAGTTGTATATGCACGCACGAATCAAACCCAAACGCAGTATGCTGATCACGCGCCGGAATTTGCCCGGACCTTTAACTTTAACAAATTTTCGGTCCCGCAAAAGCGAGGCCGCTTCACCAGGTCGACGCTGCTCCCAACCTACCATGCTACCCCTAGATCTCGCTGGTCTGAGGCGCGGCCTCGCTAGTGAGACATTTCGATGAAGCGAGTAAGCGAGGTTGGCCGTTCGCAGAGGATGCGTATTATTCACGCCCTGAAAAGGACCCAGGGTTTGTCGGTCAATGAGCTGGGAGAACGACTTAAGCTGAGTTACATGGGCGTGAAGCAGCATTGCGAGGAACTCGAACGACAAGGCTATGTGGATACCTGGCGCAGACCTAAAGCGGTTGGACGTCCGGAAATGATCTATCGGCTTACCCCAAAAGCCCAGACGTTTTTCCCACAAGCTACCAATGCCACTACGATCGAGCTCCTGCACGCGGCAAATCGGCTTTACGGCCACGCGGCGGCCGAGAAACTGCTCTACTCGGTTTTTGCCGCTAAAACCGAAGAGTATATGCGCAAGCTCCATGGAGCGACGGTTCTGGAACTGGCTGAGACCCTGGCTAAAATTCGCGATCAGGAAGGGTACCTCTCCGAAGTCTCAACCTCAGATCGAATTGCCATCATTGAATATCATTCGCCAATAATGGATCTCTTAGATGCTTTCCCGCTCGTCAGACGCCTGGAACGTGAAATGTTGGAGCGCGTACTGGGGGTTCGCATTGAACGCGAGGAGAAAACGGCTTCCGGGCTTTACCAGTGTAGTTTTGTGCTGCAGACAACGGCGGCCCAGTATCACTGAGCTTTTTCACGGTGTTCCGCAGTTTGCATCCTACGCTGACCGGGCGAGGAGCCGAATATACGAAAAATTCCGGTTGCCAATCGATACCGCGGGGATACATTCCGGGCTTCTTATGCCAAAACCGATTGCGAGACGCAAAACGAAGAAAGCCGTTGCGAAACGCTTTAGAGTGACTGCGACCGGTAAAGTGTTGCGTGCCCACGCTGGCCGCCGCCACTTGCTGCAGTCAAAGAATGCGAAGCGCAAGCGCCAACTCGCAAAGAACGAGGTCACAGACAAAACAGATGAGGCGCGGATAAAGGAGAATCTGCCGTTTAACTAAGCTTCGTTCATGGTCCTCCTCCTGTCCCGCCTATGCGGGATTGATGCGACAGGTGAGGTCGGAGGACAGAATTTGAACAACAACCTGTCGGTGAGGATCCCGCCACAGCGGGATGAGATGAATGTCCAGAGCGACAAACGCGCCCGCAAGTCGAGAACGCAGAAAGAGAATTCTCGATAAGGCAAAAGGATATCGGGGTCGCCGATCCAAACTCTTTCGTTACGCAAAAGACGCCACGATGAAGGCGCAGTATTGGGCGTATCGGGATCGCAAGACGCGCAAACGCAATTTTCGCAATCTTTGGATCCTGCGAATTAATGCGGCTTGCCGGCAGCTTGGCACCACGTATAGCCGGTTCATTGAGGGCTTGGCGGCCGCTCAAATCGAAATCGATCGCCGAATGCTTGCTGAGCTTGCTGTGAACGATTCCGCGGCGTTCAAGGCCATTGTGGACAAGGCCGTGACGGCATTGGATCAAAAGAAGGCAGCCTGACACAAAGCAAGTCGGTGTCGCGCGGCTTTGCAATTTTTTTTCGAGAATCTTCGGATGGACTCGGAACTTCAAGCGTTAAGGGAAGCGGCGCTCGCCGAAATTCAGGAAGGTCGAACCAGGATTGACCTGGAAAATCTGCGCGTCAGGTTTTTAGGAAAGAGCGGCGCTATCTCGCGACTAAGCGAAAACATGCGCAATCTGCCCAAGGAGGATCGGCCTCGGATCGGCAAACAACTGAACGAGCTTCGCAATTCGGTTGCGCGTGCATTGGACGAGCGTCTGGAGGCCTTGGAAACGAGTGCCGAAGCAGAGGCTCTGGTCGGAATTGACGAAACCTTGCCCGGGACGCCGTTCCGGGTGGGAAGCATGCATCCGCTGACGCTTCTGCAAGACCGCGCCGTGCGAACGCTGCGCCGGCTTGGGTTTGCTTTGGCCGACGGGCCGGATGTGGAGACCGAATGGTATTGTTTCGACGCCCTGAATACACCCGCAAATCATCCCGCTCGCAACGATTCGGATACTTTCTATCTGCTCGACGGAAGACTGCTCAGAACGCACACATCCAGTGTGCAGATCCGTACGATGATCGCGACAAAGCCTCCCGTTCGGGTGATAGGGCCCGGAGCCGCGTACCGCCGCGACGAAATCGACGCTACGCATCTAAGCCAGTTCAACCAGCTGGAAGGGCTCTATGTAGATCGCAACGTGAGTGTCGCTGATTTGAAAGGGACCCTGGAATATTTTGTTCGCGAACTGTTCGGGAATGAGGTCGAGACTCGGCTGCGTCCGCATTTCTTTCCCTTTACTGAGCCGAGTTTTGAGATGGACATTCGCATGCCGGGAATTAACGGCGGCGCATGGATGGAACTTTTGGGATGCGGAATGGTCAATCCCGCCGTTTTTGAATCTGTCAACGAGCGGCGCGGCGACCAAGCTTATGACCCGGAGAATTGGACGGGATTCGCATTCGGCATGGGTCTTGAGCGACTAGCGATGCCGCTTTTCGGTCTGCCCGATATTCGGCTCCTGATCGAGAGCGATCAACGGTTTTTAGCGCAATTCGTCTCATGAAGTTGTCATTGAATTGGCTGAAAGATTTTTTGTCTACGACCGATTCCGTGGACGCAATTATCGAGAGCCTTACGTTTGCCGGCGTGGAGGTTGAGGGTGTCGAGTCTAGAGCTGCGAACTTTGACAATGTGGTCGTTGCCCGGATCGAGTCGTTCGCGCCCCATCCGAACGCGGATCGGCTGAGTATTTGCCGAGTTAATGACGGCGCGAGCCCGATTCGTCAGATTGTTTGTGGCGCCAAAAATTTTCAGGCGGGGGACAAAGTTCCTCTCGCTTTGCCGGGCGCGGTTTTACCCAACGGCGCCAAGATCAGCACCACGAAATTGCGGGGCGTGGAATCGGAGGGGATGCTTTGCAGCGCAAAGGAACTGAACATCGCCGAGGATTCGGCGGGCTTGCTCATCTTGCCGCGTGATACCCCAGTAGGCGTTCCGCTGGCGCAGGTATTTCCGCCCGACACTATTCTGGAGATAGAGGCAACGCCAAATCGGCCGGATCTGCTAAGTCATTTTGGGATTGCTCGTGAGCTTGCCGCTTTGCTTGCTTTGCCCGCTCCTCAGTTGCCCGTGATCAGCACGAAGATCGATCAACTGCGGGAGGATGTGAACATTGTTTGTGTCGATGCGCCGGGCGGCTGTCCTTATTATTCAGCCCGGATTATTCGGGGTGTACGCGTGGGGCCGAGTCCTGGCTGGGTTAAGCAGCGACTGGAGTCGGTCGGGATACGCTCGATCAACAATGTGGTCGACGTGACCAACTACGTCATGATGGAGATTGGTCAACCTCTGCACGTCTTTGACAACGACAAAATTAAAACGGGCATTGTGGTCAGATATGCGGTTCCTCAAGAAAAGCTGGTAGCGCTCGACGGAAGGGAATATGCGCTTGAGCCCAACGACCTTGTTATCGCCGACAGGGCAAAAGCCTTGGCCATCGCAGGGGTCATGGGCGGTAAAGAGAGCGGTGTCGCGGCGACGACGCAAGATCTGCTTCTGGAGGCTGCGTACTTCGACCCGGTTTGCATTCGTCGAACGAGCCGCCGTTTAGGGCTGATTTCCGATTCAAGTTTTCGCTTTGAACGTGGAGTGGATCCGCAAACGGTGCTGTTCGCGTCGGCGCTGGCAACAGACCTGCTTCTCGAAGTCGCTGGTGGGACTGCTGATGAGCAAATCATTGTTGACGGCTCAGCCCCGGACCTGAGCCATACGGTGGAGATGCGCCCTGAAAGATGCTCTGCTCTGCTCGGGATGGAAGTTCCGAATACCGCCGAACTGCTGATCCGGCTTGGACTCAGATCGATCGGTGAAAATCGCTGGGATATTCCCAGCTTTAGGCAAGACCTATTCCGAGAAGTCGACCTGATTGAAGAGGTTTGCCGGCTGGCCGGCGTTCAGAAAATCCCGTCCCGGGTATTTGGTGCTGCCACGGAGAGTTCAGATGCGGATCGTGTTCACGATGATTTAATGCAGCTGCGGCAGCGCTTGGTTGGATTGGGACTTTTCGAGGCGCGAAGCTTGACCCTTGTGGACGAACGCGCGCTTGAGTATTTGCTGGAGCCAAAGCCTCAAGTCTTGACCTTGCGAAATCCGCTGTCCATGGACCAGGTGATTTTGAGACCTTCGTTGCTTTCTGGGCTGGTTCGAGCTGCGGAACGCAATTTCAATCGAGGGGCAACTGGCGTTGCTCTTTTCGAGATTGGGCGAATGTTTCGTGCGGGGGCTGAGGAAGAGTCTTTGAACCTTGCGCTTGTTGTCTCGGGAGAGCGCCAATCGAAAAGCTGGAACCAAGCCGGTGCTACCTTCGACCTGTTCGATCTTAAAGGAATTTTGGAAACGGCGACGCGCGCTGAACTTGTTTTGGGGCGAGACGAACCAACGCTTTTTGCTCCGCTCGTGTGCCATGTTCTCGATAGCCAGGGGCGGGCGCTTGGCAAGATAGGCCAAATTCGTCCGAGTCTGGCGAAAGAACTTGGGGGGCGAGATCCCGTATTCCTGGCCGAAATCGGGCTTCCGATACGTGAGTCAAAACGAAAACTTACTTATAGAGCGCTGGATCGATTTCCGGCGGTGACGCGCGATGTCGCTTTTCTCGCCGAAAAGGAGCTGAAATATCGGGCGGTCATCGAGACGTTGAGGGCTAGTCGGGAGCCGCTGCTAAAGGGAGTTTCTCTGTTCGATCTGTTCATCGACGTAACCGGTGAAAAGGTGCCCCTCGGCAGAAAATCAATGGCCTGTAGTTTGACTTATCGAGCAAGCGACCGAACTTTGACCCAGGAAGAAGTAAACGAGGCGCACGGACGGCTGAAATTACAACTTGTGAAGCGACTTGGCGTCGTGCTCCGCGAATAGTTCTTTGGACCAGATTTTTGGATTTGCCCTGCGGTGTTCGGGATTTAAGGCTCATGCCCCAGACCCGATAAAGACCACAATCCCAGGAGGCTAAGCCGTGCGTGTGATAATGACAGGCCTTGATTGGAAGTCAGCATTCACGTCGGCGGTCATCCGCCCTTGTTTCATGGGGATGGGAGCTTCGCCTAAACGACATTGGTGGGGCAAAATCTTCATCCTGGAGGCCACCGAAACGGACGGCCGCCTAAAACGTGGATATGAAGATGGGGAACAGTTTCTCCGCCGTGACTTCCATTGTTGATAACGATCCGGAATCCCGAGTCGGCTACTCTAAGTTTTTTAGCAATTTCCTGCGCCGCCAATAAGAGGCGGCCAAGCAACTCCGCATCTTCCGGACCGGCCGCCGTGATCCTTGGAATCGGCTTCTTGGGGACTACTAATACGTGGGTGGGTGCCTGCGGATTGTTGTCATGAAAAACGATTAGCGCATCGTTTTCCTCGATAATCCTTGCCGGAATCTCGCGAGCCATGATTTTTTCGAACAGAGTCATCGGATAGTCAGAAGTATGTCAGCTTGCAAATCGGCGTGCAGCAACTGCGCGCGCAGAAATTCGACGATTTCACTTCGTAACTCCGAACAACGCCGACTCCATGTCCTGGCTGACTGAAGCTTTAATACACAGGATTGCAGACCATAGAAATCGAGATTTGAAGCCCGGTTTGAGAGCGCAGGTCGAATGCGCTCCTTGAGCAGCGCAAAGAATGCAAGCTCGTAGCCTGGACCGGCTTCTTGGGCAAGATTGCTCAGAGAAAGTTCAAAGGGGAGGTCGAGCATTTGAAAATGCAGAGCTAGCTCGGCATAGCCGATTGCCTCAAGAACGGACAAAACAATGCGGTGCAATTGTTTAACTGTAATAACATTATTTGGGTATGTTCTTCCAAGGAAACATAGGATGCTCAAAGCCACGTGTTCAGCCAGCCACCAACGGTCGTAACCACTCTTTTTGGCGGCGCGCCGAAGGCAAAAGTAAAGCCAATCCAGCCGAATCGCTGAATGGTTATTTCCAGCTTGTCGAAGGAGCGGCAAACAGTCGCGAAATGCAATCACGGGACGAATAGATCCTGCTGCAGAGCGTTGCGCTTTATCTTGCGACCCAGCGACTCGATCTCGTTAATGAATTCACCGATGTCCTGAAACTGTCGATACACTGACGCATAGCGTATATACGCAACATCGTCCATAGAATGTAGTCGTTCCATGACGCGGATTCCGATGGCGCTTGTCTGGACTTCGTGATCGAAGGTCTGCTCCAGCTCCTGAATAATATCCTCCACCGCGCGCTCCAGTGCGTCGTAGCTAACCGGACGTTTTTCGCACGCCTTGACCATTCCGCCCAAAAGCTTTTGCCGGTCGAAGGGCTCGTGGCGCCCGTCCCGCTTGATCACGCGCAGGTCGCGACGCTCTATTTCCTCGTAGGTGGTGAATCGATGGAGACACGCCAGGCATTCCCGGCGCCGTCGAATTGACGCGCCAGCTTTTGCTGAACGAGAGTCGATGACCTTGTCTTCAAGGTTACCGCATTTTGGGCACCGCATGATTGATGAACGGTCGATCTATCGACCACAAGATATAGTGGGCGCGCCACAGAAAAATACAAGCCGAAGTTTTTGAGGAAAACGCTGACCTGTGCAAGGAACTCGAAATAGGTCGGCGCGATGCGTAACCCACGGTAGGGGCAGATCTCCGAGCTGCCCGCCCAAGACGGCCGGCTCGGAGATCCGGCCCTCCTACCCTACCTGTCGGCTAGTTCCTACCGCCGTTCGCGAGCGCGGCTCTCGAAGCGAGTATATTCCTTAAGGAAAATCAGCGGGACATCGCCCGTCGGGCCATTGCGCTGTTTTGCGACGATCAACTCGGCTTCGCCAGCCTTTTCCTGTTTGGCATCGTCATCGGTCTCGTAGTATTCGGGCCGAACCAGGAGTCCAACGACATCGGCGTCCTGCTCGATTGAGCCCGATTCGCGAAGGTCGCTCAGGCGAGGGCGGCCGCCCTCTTTTGCCCGTGTGTCCGGCTGGCGGTTCAACTGAGCAACCACGATGATCGGCAAATCCAGCTCCTTGGCAAGGGCCTTAATCCCTCCCGATATTTCGGATATCTCCAACTGCCGGTTATCCTGTGCCCGCCGGCTCGTGGAACGGAGCAGCTGAAGATAGTCGATCACGATAAGCCGGACATCGTACTGCGACTTCATGCGCCGTGCCTTCGCGCGCAGTTCCATGATCGAAAGTCCGGGCGTATCGTCGATGAACATTTTCGCTGCAGCAAGCTTGGCAGCGGCGGCGGTCAAACTCGGAAAGTCGCGCTCTGAGAGAAAACCGTTGCGAACTCGTTGAAGATCCACCTTCGCACGCGAGCATAGGAGTCTCTGGACCAGTTGCTGACTGCTCATCTCAAGGCTGAAAACCGCGACTGGCTTTCCGACATTCATCGCGACATGTTCCGCGATATTCATTGCAAGAGCCGTCTTTCCCATGCTCGGACGAGCGGCGATAACAACCATTTCTGCCGGATGCAATCCGCTGGTCATTCTATCGAGTTCGACAAATCCGGTAGGAATACCGGTAACAGAACCTCGATTTTCGTAGAGTTTCTCGATCTGCTCGATCGCTGCCATTATAAGGTCTTTTGTGGCGACGATCTCCGTTTTCACATGATCCCCGGTTATCGCGAAGATTTCCTTTTCGGCATCATCAAGCAGGGGCTCAATGTCTTCCTGCGAGTCGTAACATTGATTTGAGAGTTTATTGCAGGCGATGATGAGCCGCCGCAGTATGTACTTCTCGCGTACGATCTCTACGTAATAGTCGGCATTTGCAGCGGTGGGAACGAACGAATACAACGCGCTCAGGTATTCCGGACCGCCAATCTCCTCGAGTTGGTTACGATCTTTGAGCGCCTGTTTCAGTGAGACAAAATCGATCGGCTTGCTTTTGTCGCCGAACTCTAAAACCAGGCTATAGATGGTCCGGTGAGCCGGAATATAGAATGCGTCGGGATTAAGGGAGAGAACGCAAATATCGGCGACTTCTCGAGGGGAGAGCAGCAGCGAACAGAGAACGCCCTTCTCACCGTCTTCACTAGAGGGAAGCGACCGGGGAACTTCCTTGCCGGTGGATAGATTGTTAAAACCCTGGGAATAAGTCGGCCTCGCCGGTTTCCCCGCGCCTTTGTCTGGCCCCTCGCTGCCTAAGGGGTTCTCAGCAGGTTTCATCAAACCTTGAGAACCATTCGCCATTAAGTGTCAGGTTGCGGACTTCGGCCTTCGCCTTGTTTTTGTTTTTGCCTCGGCCGGTTCCACCTCTTGTGGCGCAGGAGCGGGAGGCGCAGAAGATTTGATCTCGACCTTTAACGTGGCCGCGACCTGGTGATGCAGCTTGATTGAAACTTGTCTTTCGCCGCTTTCTTTTATCGGGCGATCCAGTTCAATTTTGTGGCGGTCAACCGCAATCTCAAAATCGTCCCGAAGCTTATCCTCGATATCCTTCGACGTTACCGAGCCGAATGCTTTGCCGGTTTCACCCGTCTCCAGAATGAATTCCAGCTTTATTTTGTTGATCTTGCGTGCGAATTCTTCCGCTTCGTTCAGTTCACGAGCTTCCCTTTCGGCCCGCTTGCTCTTCAACTGATTCAGGCGTTTGAGATTTGCAGGAGTGACCTCGTAGGCTTTGCCGGAAGGAATCAGAAAATTCCGCGCGTACCCCTTACGGACCTTAACGATGTCAGCTTCCGCCCCCAGACCGGGGACACTTTCTTTCAAAATGATTTCAGTAACGGCCATAGCGACGCTCTCGGGAAATCGCGGAACCGCATCAGTACATCCCGGTGGAGGAGCTGTCAAGCTCGTTAGCTGTCGTTCTGGTCTTGTGCTCGACTTACCTATTTTCAGCGTCCTGACTCGCCGGATCCAAATGATCGCGCTGATACGAAATCGTAAGAGATGCTATCAACTATGGCGTTGCGCCCGGCTGCCGATTTAGGTAGCGAGTTTTAAGGATCCTAAACGGTTGAATTTGCAAGTTTGATATGGGTTTGAAGCGCAGGGTTGGAAAGTCGCGGTTACGATACCCGCGGTGCTATTCTGTCACGGTTTTCACGAAACGATGGAAAGAGATCCGGAATTTCTACGTGAACGTGCTGGGAGGTCAGGTTGTCAGCGAACGTGAACATCGGTATTGCGACCTATTATTTGGGTCCGTCCCAATTTGCTTTCGAGCCTTCGGCGATGGAGACGGACATTTCGAGAGTCATTTCCATCTTTACCTTGCGTTAAGGGATCGGCGAGCGCTGCTTGAGAGACTCAAGGCAAGCGGGGTCATCGTGCGGATAGACGGAGTCTACGCCAGTTTTCTCGATCCTGAGGGACGAACGATCAAGGTGACCGAGGAAATTGCCGTCGCCGAGTAGACCAACACTTCTCCAGGAACTGGTGGTGGAAGCTCTTAAACCTCTGCGTTGGGAGCAGGGCCGACGGGCGACGTGGGCACACTAGAGCCGCTATTCGCGGTCCTCCAGCGGTTCGGGCGGAAGCTCTTCGTTCTCGACGGTGTATTTTCGTTTCCGCTTGTTCACTGGGAGAGGCGACATCGTCATGTTGATGCTTTTCCCCATCAACTTCGGTTCCATCTCGACCTGACCCATGGTTGACAGATCGTCTTTCAGCCGATGCATCAATTGATCACCCAGCTCCTTATGGCTCATTTCTCTGCCGCGGAACTGGAGCTGGAATTTCACCTTGTTCCCTCTATCGAGGAACTGCTCGGCGTGACGCACCTTGATCATATAATCGTGGGGATCGATGTTCACGCGGAACTTGATTTCTTTGAGTTTGGAAGCCGTCGAACGCCGATCTTTATCCTGCTTGGAAAGATCATAGCGGTATTTCCCGAAATCGACGATTTTGCAAACGGGTGGATTGGCTGCGGGCGCTACTTCTACGAGGTCAAGCCCAAGAGACTGAGCTCTTCGCAGGGCGTCCTGCAGCTTCATGATACCTAACTGTTCATTGGTTGTGCCGAGAATCACCCGCACTTCTCGTGCGCGAATTCGACTGTTGACTCGAATCTGCTGCTGCTGAATATGTCTATCTCCTCAGAGGGCTTCCGGGGAACTGTACGGCGCTCTCAATCTCGTTCACGTTCTCTCACTTCCGTTTGGATCTACAAACCGGGACGCACTCACAGATCCCTCATCGCTGCTCTTGCGGTGTTGCACGGCAACTTCGCCGCCGCGCTTTTCTCGTGCGCCGAGCACCAACATATAGGAGACCTTCTCCAGCTGGGCAAGGCGAATCTTAGCGCCGATTTTGTCGGAACTGGCGCCAGCAAATGCCCTGATATTCGAAGCAAAAGAGGGCTCAAAACAGACCGAAAATGCGGACTCTCTTTGAATTAGACATCCAAAAGGAGTAGTGGGATCGAGGTCGCTAATGAAGTCGAAGAACCCATGAAAAAAGTCAAAGTCGCGATTTTTGGAGCCAGCGGATACTCCGGCGAGGAACTGGTCAAAAGGCTTGCGGAGCACCCGTTGGCAGAGGTTGGTTGTCTTACCTCACGGCAACACGCCGGGAAAAGAGTGTCGGAAGTTTTTGGCTGGGCCGATCGCCACTCAAATCTGGGAAGCATCGAATTTGCCGACCCCAATATGGAAGCATTCGGCTCGCTCGGGATCGGACATGCCTTTTTGGCTCTTCCGCACGGTGTTGCCTCTGAATTCGCGGTTCCATTGCTGGAACGTGGCGTCAAAGTGCTTGACCTGAGCGCAGATTTTCGGGTCAAGGATCCAATGGTTTACAAGCAGTTCTATAAACATGACCATCCGGTTCCTTCGCTTTTGGGCCGAGCAGCATACGGCTTGCCCGAAATTCACCGAGACGCGATCAGAAGAGCCGATCTCGTTGCCTGTCCGGGTTGCTATCCTACGAGCGTTCTCCTTCCTTTGATACCCGTCGTTCGCGCTAAACTGATACGCCCCGGGGGCATCATAGCCAACTCCCTTAGTGGCGTAAGCGGCGCGGGCCGCAAAGCTGAACTTGATCTTCTTTTTGTTGAATGCAATGAAAGTGCAAGGCCTTATGCGCTTCCTTCGCACAGGCATCTGTCGGAAATCGAGCAGGAGCTTTCCAATGCCGCGGGAGAACGGGTCGTCATTCAATTTGCTCCCCATCTTATCCCCTTGAATCGCGGAATCGTTACGACAATTCACGCGGATCCGGTTTCGTCCGTGACAGCCGCCGACCTCGAACAGACCTTTGAATCTGCATACGGTTCCGATCGATTTGTTCAACTACTTGGTTCGACCGGGTACCCGGACACAAAGAACGTCGCGTTTACCAACCGGATACAGATTGCCTGGCGGATCGATTCACGAACCGGACGCGTTATTTTGATGTCCGCCGAGGATAACTTGGTCAAGGGAGCGGCCGGTCAGGCGATTCAATGCTTCAACATCATGAACGGGTGGGATGAGGGAGTCGGCCTCGGATTGTC
>DATMQC010000063.1:0-3613 GCA_035567275.1 Chthoniobacterales bacterium
GCTCGTCCTCTCGCTTCTCGAGTCGCGCGGCCACGTTTTTCTTTGCCCTTGTCGGTTTCGGGCCAGAAAACTTCATGATCACAGAGAAAAAGACCGGGGTGAGAAAAATCCCGAAAAAGGTCACCCCTATCATTCCGGCAAAGACTGCTGTTCCCAGCGCTTGATCCATTTCCGCACCCGCGCCCGCAGCGATAACTAACGGCGACACACCCAAAATGAAGGCAAAGGAAGTCATCAGGATTGGCCGCAAACGGAGCATTGCAGCTTCTGCCGCCGCTTCAATCCGCGCTTTTCCGACCTCCATCTGTTGTTTCGCAAACTCCACGATCAAGATGGCATTCTTACATGCAAGTCCAACGAGCACGATGAAACCGATTTGGGTGAAAATATTGTTGTCCTGACCGCGAATCAGCACGCCGGTCATCGCAGACATTAGACACATCGGAACGATTAGAATGACAGCTAGCGGTAAAGACCAGCTTTCATATTGAGCGGCCAAAGCTAAGAACACGAACACAACACAGAGAGGAAAGATAAACACAGCCGTGTTTCCCGCCATAACCTGCTGGTAGGTCAATTGCGTCCATGCAAACGCGAACTGGCCAGGTAAATTTTCGCGGCATAATCTTTCCATCTTTTCGATCGCCTGACCTGAACTGACCCCCGGGAGCGTAGCGCCTTGAATCAGGGCTGCCGGATAAACATTGTAATGACCGACGGCGTCCGGACCGGTAACTTCCTGAATGTCCAACAGACCGCCCAACGGCACCATTCCGCCGGCATTGTTGCGAGTATACATTCGCTGAATCTGGCTCGGATCCGCCCGGAAATCGGGGTCACCTTGCAGATTGACCTGAAACGTACGGCCCAGGAAGTTAAAGTCGTTTACATAGTTCGTGCCAAGATAGCTCTGGAGCGTCGTGAAAATCGAGTTCAAAGGGACATCCAGCGTTTGGGCCTTTTCCCGGTCGATATTCAAATAGAGCTGTGGTACCTGCGAACGGTAGGTCGTAAAGACCCCGGCTAAGCCGGGCTCGGCGTTAGCAGTTGCCACAACCGCATCGGTAGCCTGCTGCAACGCGTTCAGTCCAGCATTTCGTCGATCCTCTATTTCGAGCTGGAATCCGCCAGCGTTTCCTAATCCGCGGACAGCAGGGGGAAGAATAGCGATCACAAAAGCATCCTGGATAGCAGAAAACGCAGGCTGCACTTTAGCCGCAATCGCGGCAGCCGTTTGGTCTGGATGGCCCATTCGTTCGCTAAATGGCTTCAGTGGATAAAACATGGTCAAACAATTGGGCTTGATCGTAGAATCGAGAATGGAAAGACCCTCGATTGCAAAGGTCAGCTCGACTCCTGGTATCTTCCCAATCGCTGCTACTTTCTTTTCAATTTCATGGGTTCGCTGAAGCGACGCTCCGTCCGGCAACTGCGCAAACACGATCAGATAGCCCTGGTCCATGTTCGGAATGAAACCGCCAGGCACTTTCTCGAAGAGCACACCAGTCAAAAGAAGGAGACCTACAAAGATAACTAATACCAGGGCGCTGACCCGCAGCAGGCGCTTAATGATACTGCCATAAACCGAGATACCCAGATCGAAAGTCCGGTTGAATAGACGGAAAAACCAGTCCAGCGAAATTTCAATTAGCCGGCTGAGCAGATCCTTCTTGGCGTGGCCGGGTTTAATCAAGAGTGCGGCCAATGCCGGGCTCAAGGTTAGCGAATTGAACGCAGAGATCAGGGTTGCTATCGCGATCGTCAATGCGAACTGCCGATAAAATTGCCCACTAATTCCACTGACCAAAGCCGTCGGGACGAACACGGCCGTTAGCACAATCGCCACCGAGACCACCGCTCCACCCACCTCGTCCATCGCTCTTCGGCTTGCCTCTCTCGGATTTAGCCCCCGCTCGATCCATCGTTCGACATTCTCGACCACCACAATGGCGTCGTCCACCACAATACCGATCGCCAGCACTAAGCCGAATAAGGTCAGCATGTTGAGGGAAAATCCCATGGTAGCCATCACCGCCAAGGTCCCAACCAGAGAGACGGGCACGGCAATCAGCGGGATCACCGCGATCCTCCATGACTGCAGGAACGCCATTACCACAATGACAACAAGTATTACCGCATCCCGCAATGCCTCATAAACCGCATCAATGGATTGTTGAGTAAAAAGCGATGTATCGTAAGGAAGCGAGTACTCCATTCCAGGAGGAAAAGACTTCGCCATCCCCGCGATCGCACTTTTTACGAGTCCCGCGGTCTTCAGCTCATTGCTTCCCGGCAGTTGATAGATCAGGATCGCCACACTCGGTATGACGCCGTCCTGATAACTCATGCTGGTATAGCTCTGGCCGCCTAATGCAAGCTTTGCGACATCCCCTAAGTAAACCAGTTGCCCGTCTCGGCCGCGTTTCAGAATGATCCGGGAAAATTCATCCGGGGTCACCAGGCGGCCTCTGGTGGTAAGAGTCAGCTGTAGTTCGGTTCTCGGGCGAGCCGGTTCACCTCCGATGTTTCCTGGTGCGACTTGAATGTTCTGGGCTTGAATTGCACTGACTACATCATCAGCCGTCAGTCCGCGCGCATACATGAGATCCGGGTTAAGCCAAACCCGCATGCTGTACGGCTGTGCCCCAATGATTTGCACATTTCCCACGCCGTCGATCCGTTTCAGAGTGTCTACTATTTGCGTGTAAGCGTAGTTGCTAAGGTAGAGGGCGCTGTAAGTATTACTCTTTGATGTTAATCCAATTGCCATCAGAATATCGGGCGACTGTTTTTGCGTCGTGATCCCGATATTCCTCACCTCCGCCGGTAATTGAGGCTCCGCGATTTGAACACGATTCTGAACCAGAACCTGGGCAATATTTGGATCCGTCCCCAATTTGAACGTGACAGTGAGTTGCATCGTCCCATCCGCTGCAGACTCCGACGACATGTAGAGCATGTTCTCAAGACCGTTGACCTGTTGCTCAATCGGCTGTGCAACTTCCTCAGACAAAGTCTTCGGATCCGCTCCAGGGTATTGTGCGGTGACCACGATTGTCGGAGGTGTTATCTCGGGGAACTGCGCGACCGGCAAGAGCGTGAAAGCGATGCAGCCCAAAAGCACGGTAACTACCGAAATTACGATTGCGAAGATCGGTCGATCGATAAAGAAGTGCGACAATTTCATGTTTCCGAGCTTCAATTACGGTCTTGAGTTCCCTTCCTTACTGCATCCAAATCAGCCGTCTTCTATTTCGAGCCAAGCAGAGGCGTCGCCGGATCGTTAGAAGTGAATTCCTCCATCCTGCCCTGTTGTGCCTTCACCGGGCTGTTGGAACGCACTTTGATGATGCCGTTCACGATCACCACGTCATCGGGGTGCAGTCCCGATTTTACTACCCGCAACCCATCGGCGAGCGGCCCGACAGTTATGCGGCGAAGACGGGCAAAATTTCCAGAGTCGACGACGTAAACAAACTTCTCGTCCTGATCCGAACCGATCGCTCTATCCGCCACCAAAAGCGAGTTGTATTTCGGGCTTGCTGGTATGCGCACTCGAATGAAGTTTCCTGGAACTAGGAAACCGTCCGGATTTCGAAATGTTCCTCTTACC
>DATMQC010000064.1:0-5725 GCA_035567275.1 Chthoniobacterales bacterium
GGTGTGGGAATCCAGTACCTTTAGGTTCCGCGGTCCCGCTCATAGAATCCTTGAAAAGCAAAACCACCTAATGATAATGTGCGGATACAGAAAAAAACTTGACTCATTTGCAACCAGTTTTGCTTTTCAAGGATTCTAGTTGGAGTGGTTTGCGACGATTCTCAGTTCCATGGCCTGCCGCTTGTCCCGAGCCCGCAGGGCGGTAGGGTCGCATCCAGCACCAGTTTCTAGAGGACCCGGAAGGATGGATTCGATGTCATTCAGCAGAAACTGGTGCGGGAGCGGACCCCTACCAAGCTCTAACATAACGCGCGAGTAGGCTCAGAATCCGAAACAGTTTTGGTTGCGGCGACGCCGCGTAGGAACAATGCAGGCTAGCCGATGTATCTACGGCGTGAACGCTGCGCGCGCCGCAGAAGAATGACTGCCACCAAGAGAAAGCAGAAAGCCGCGCACCCGACGCAGATAGAGCGCGGATAGTTTTTGATGATCAGGAGCGGCCAGATCTGTTCCGGCTCCGGCGATCTCGGGGCGGAGGGAACGACCGATGCGCGACGGATTTCTTCGATCGACTGCGAAATCCGGTAAATCATTTCATTTTCAGGCCATGCAGCCTCAGCCCGCTTCAAGAGGGACTCCGCAGAAATGACGTCGCGATTTTCGACGGCCTGAAGGGCACCGATTGCCGCGTCGATCGATTCACGATACTTGTTTCGCGGCAGGTTAGTCAAAGTCGCAATTTCACGCGCGATCTGCTCGTATATTTCTTCAAATCCTCTCTCCGAACCCGGGAAGAGCGTCGGCCAGCGCATCCCTTTTTCGCGCTGGTCCGCAATCGCGGCTTCCACACCTTCGGATTCACGGCGTTCAGCCTTTATCAAATCTGCGCGCAGGTGCGGCGGCGTTTCCGCCAGGCTAAGATTCAACCGAAGCAGATCCAGCCTGTATCTCTGCAGTTTCTCTTCTTCGAGCTTTCTAAGCTTAGGAAGTACTCGAATGGCGATATCAATTCCTTCGACGTAGGCACGGGACGCGGGAAAATTAATTCGCAGATTTTGAAAGGCATCCATCGCCGAAGTCCAATCTCCTCGGGCCTCCGCCGAAGCCATCGCCTCTTGAAGCATCGCAGCACTAACCTGGTATTTCGCTTGGTTCACCTGATCGTGACCAAGCCAGACACCTGCGATCTTTACTGAACCACTTGCCAGCTGCAGTTGATCGGTTTTCAACTGAGCAACGGTCTTGGCGAGTTCCGGCCGATATTTTGTCGACCGGTATTTCGCCTCGAACGCGGGAATTTTGCGCTCGAGCAATTCGGTAAAGCGCGCAGAGCTTAGCGCCGTTTTGATCGTTGCTTCGGTGCGCAGCGCAAGGAAATCAGCGGTTTCCTGCGAATCCGGGAGGACGTCGGCGAGGTCGCTTCTGAGAAAAGTCACAGTGCTGCCATCGCCGATGTAAGGACGAACAATGAACTGGTTGTCATCCTGTTCGATAGCGACGCCTTCGACAGACTCTCCAGATTTTGGTACAAAAACATCCCCCAGCGAAGCGCCAACCGTAGCGATAAGAGCGACCAGAAAGAGAACAAAACAACGTCCGGACATTAGTGATTCAGATATGTGCCTCCTCGCGCCTTGCCGGCGGCCCACTTTGATCGCACCGAAAGGCATGCTTGTTTCGCGGACAGGACACCAAGTTATCCGCACCTTAATCGTATCGAATTTTTTTGGTAGGAAAAACTGTTAAACAACAGAGAATATCTCTGTTGTCTTATCTTCAGCGATCCCTGAAGTTTTCGAAGGCCCCAACGTCCAGCCTTTCGCATCCCGCAAAATCAGCCTGTCCGCAGCTGTCGCATAAGGCTGGCCAACAGCAAGACAAGAAACAGCAATGTGAATCCGTTGATTACAAGCGAATTGAAAACGAAGATGTCAAACTTGTGCCCGAAATAGCGTTTCTCGGGACCAAAAAATATGTTTCGCGTAGGGGCCGTATAATCTTTCTGTTTCATCTGCGCGTCAGTCAGCATGTCCGTGATTTTTCGGTTCTGAAACAGCTGTTCGGCCGTAACCTGATCGCTACCCGTATCAAACTTTGTGCGATCCAGAGCGGCGCCGTTGATGATCCTGGCGATTTCATGGAGCTTTTTGACTACTTCTCCGGCGTTCTTGCCTGCGAGCCCGGACAGAATTGCCAACGTTTCCTTTAAATCATCGAGCCGGTCCTCATCGGCTTTTGTAAACGGCTTCTTTTTCGCTAAACGCTCGATTTTCTCCGTCAGGATATCTTGGTTGCGCGTAAAGGGATTCAGCTTTGCCTGGGCCACTACCATCGCCTCGTAAGACCAACGCATAGGAATGAATTGGCAGACGAGGGGCACCTCAAAGTCTTGAGGCCGCATCCGATCCCCGGGCGCCTGCTGATCGTGAGCCGCCTGGTCTCGAGCAAGCACGTACAGAAAATCCAGGTTACGATTCATTTCATCGTACTTGATCAGCGCTCCTCCCAAAATGATCTGCGGAATTAGTACTAACGGAACAATGTTTGCAGCCGTCTTTGCGTCATTCACTAGCGACGAGATCAAGAGACCGCCCGCCACGCCGGCAACTGAGGTGGTGGCCATGAACCAGAGATAAGGGAGGAACATGTCACGAATTTCGAGGATTGCGTTGCCGATCAGTACGAACAGGACGCATTGGATTACTGCGAAGAGTGAAAGCGTCAGAAACTTGCAAATCACATAAAAATGCAGGTGAACGTTCAAGTTTCGCTCCCGTTCAAGAATCGTGCGATCTCGAATGATATCATCGGCGCTGTTCGTTAGTCCGAGGAACATCGCAACCACGAGCGCCAGAAACTGATAGGTGGCAATATGGAATGCCGACGCGAAGTTGTAGCTGGAGCTTTCAGCGTACCGCAGAACAAAGCCAATCAATGCAGCCAGGATTGGCGCTTCAAAAATCGTGGTCCAAAGATTCGAGTGGTTGCGTAGCTTGCTGACGAACGCGCGTCTGAGAATCGTAGCGAGACAGACCCATTCGTCTCGCAAGCGCTTTGGAGTTTGCTTATCGCTTGGGAGCGGAAGCACGGGCACGGACTCCTGCTTGAGCGAGACCTGGCGCATCTCCTGAATGAGCCGAAACGATTCATATTTGTCGCGCCAATAGTCGGGGGAGTAACGCCGAGCGGGTACTAGTTGGCCCCTGCTATTCTCTTCGTAAATGATGTCCCCGCTTAGATCGCGCAGAGGCGTTTCCACTACATCGAAAATGAATTCGGGTCGGGTTGTGCCGCACTCGGGGCAGCCTCCGAGTTCGGTCTGGAAAGTTTGCTCATGTTCGGCGTTCGCGAAATACTCCAGCATTTCCTGAGGCGTGCCGAAAAAGACCAGGCGGCCGCCCTTATCCAAAAGGATGGCCTTACTGAACATCTGGAAAATCTTCGACGTCGGCGTATGGATGGTAACGAGGACGATCTTGTTCTGGGAGAGTCCGCGGATGATCTCAATAACATGTTCCGAATCTTTCGAAGAAAGCCCGGAGGTTGGTTCATCAAACAGGTAAACATCTGCCGGACTGATCATGTCCAACCCAATGTTCAAGCGTTTTCGCTCGCCGCCGCTGAGATATTTCTTAACCGAACTTCCGACGAGACTGTCGCGGCGCTCTGAAAGGCCCAGCTCGATCAGCTTGCCGTCGATGCGTCGCATACGATCTTTTGGAGAGAGATGCGGAGAACGAAGTGCGGTGGCGTAATCCAGATTTTCCAAAATAGTCAAATGCTCATCAAACGCGTCGTCCTGCGGAATATACGCAACATATTCTCGCAATGTTTCTAGGTTGCTGTAGAGGGATTGGCCATTCATCAGGATCTCGCCATGGGTCGGCTCGCTCTGGCCGCAAATGACTTTAAGGAGTGTGCTTTTCCCGGAGCCGCTCGCTCCCATGACGCACACCATCTCTCCCCGCGTTACCGCAAACGACATACCGTCCAATGCAACCTGGCCGTTCTTAAAGCTGAGAGAAAGGTCCCGAATCTCGAGATGCCGAATGATATTTCTCTCTTCTTCAATGATTCGCTCTGAGAAGTCGCATCGCAGGATCTGCGCGGCATCGATACGAATGATATCCCCGTCTGCCAGTAAAGCGGAACCCCGGACAACGTTGTCTCCGACCATGATCGGCCGATCCGCCTGCAGGACTTCAAGCGTCCCAACCCTCGAGTCGTAGTCGCAAGAGATCTTGAGCAACACTTCTCCGCTTGTCCCGGGACTGAGTAGAATGTCGTCTTCTTCCAGCAAAGAGGGATTATTGGAAACCAGATATTTTGACTTGGAGGTCTTGAGCTGAAATCGGCCTCCCATCGCCCGGGCTCGCCGCCTGAGGTCGATCAATGGCAACTCGGCCCCGTTTTCAAACACAATGCGATCCTCGAGGCTCGCCATTACGGTGGCGTCGGCTTTCAGGTCGATCCCGATGAGAGTTGCCGCTACGTTCTTAAGCGCCTTGACCTGTACCTTGAGGCCGAACTGGACTTCAAGACTGCTGTCGCGACTCCGCGTTTTCTCGAGCTGAACCTCGTCATTTGGCGCCACCGTTACGTAAACCTGTGGCAGGGAGACGTTTTTCTTTGCATTGAGATAGAAGAGCAGATCCTGGTGGCTGATTACTCGCTCATCGATCAGGACGCGCTGCCCCGGGTAGATTCTGCAAAATTCCCCGGGCGCCAATACTCTCCCTCGCACCATGACCGGCCGAGAACTCAGATTTTTGAAAAGAATCAACTCATGGTACCGATATGCAATCAACCGGTCGTCCGGCCCTAATTCCTTGAGCTGCACATCAGCGCTTGTTTCAGAGCCGAAGATCACAGATTCAAGAGGCGAAGTTCCTTTTTGAAACACGGAGGGATCAGCGGAGTCCGCGGCATTCAATTGGTAGACAATATCAATCGCCTGGGCAGCCATCCCGAGTTGGGACATGAACGAGTAGTACGCGATGACCTGCTCCTGCTGCATGCCCGCCTTTGCAATCAGATCGTAGAGCTGAACGCCCAACATGATTTTGCGGTCCTGAGCCATCTCTTCGGCCAGCCGCTTGGCAGTTTGCGCCAGATCTTGTGGCTCTTTGAGCGCTTTTTTGAATAGACCGCGCAACTCCGAATAGACCGCTTCGGGATAGTCGTACCTTAGAAAACCGAGGCTTGAGTCGATCTCCTCTTCAAGAAAACGGCCGTCAACCTTTGTAAAGCCGGCCAGGACCTGAATGAGGAGAGGCAGAAGATTGTGCCCGGTATTCTTTTTGCGCCGTTTCCTGATCAAACCTCGAAAGGCGAGCGAAGCAAAAGCCCGCGCGCGCCGTGTAAACGGCTTTCGCTGTTGAACCGTCCGATCTAATGTCTGAAGCATTGCCGGTTCGAGATTAGCCGCTGTTTTGCCTGGAAGCAAACAGGCTCTGACTCGCATTACTCACTGGTGCACCGTCTCGCATATAATAGTGACGTCGCCGCAGGTCAGTTGGCTGTTTTTCAAGGCGCGAGCGAAGCGCCCATATCTGGATCGATACGGGCCGAGCGAGCAACGCGGAAAAACAGCCAACCGGCCGCGGCCCGGAGGGTTGCGTTGAAAATGGGCCGGCGGCCGCGTTGCTCGTCGGTTACGTATCGATTTAGATATGCGCCCTCCTCGCGCCTTGCCGGCGGCCCATTTTGAACGCAACGACATCAC
>DATMQC010000065.1:0-2817 GCA_035567275.1 Chthoniobacterales bacterium
GAATAACTGTCGGGAAATTCGAATCGGCGAAAAATCCACTCAGCGGAATGATCGCTGAATTTGGAGTGAATATGGAGGTCGACTTTCGCGGCCATACGCTAGAAAAACCAAGCTATCACAAACCGAAGCAGAAAGAACTCATGCTGTTCTGTTCAATTCAAATCCCAATGTCCGTTTTTCATGGGAGGGACGGCCTCCGTGCCGTCCGACTCATCATTTCTGGCCCCCTTAACAAGGAGAAAAATGGGACGGCACAGAGGCCGTCCCTCCCTAAAAAATCGGATGTTGCTGGACGGTTTCCTTGATCCTCGTGGCTCGCAAGATGGCGGAGAGTCGAATCGTATGCACTCACACGCACAGGCGCCCTACGAGGCGCTCATAAGAGATACATTCTCTCGCGCGGCGAGCGGACCCGATAATCTCGCGAATCTGTCGCCAGACCGGCTTGTGCTGCAGGTCTGCAGGATGAATGGAAACTCGAAGTACCGGCGCATCACTCATTGCAATCGCCAGGGATCTGTTCCAATAAAGACTCGCCACGACACGCCACGCCGCGCGCGTGCTCCAGACCAGCGAACGCGATTTGACCTCGCTTACCCCGCACCGTTCACAAACCGTCGGAAGAAGCCCACGCTCTGTTTGCCTCCCTTTTAAATCCAATTCTCTCCAGAGCCGCTCCCTGAGCGGCTCGATAGCACGAAAATCCGACGGGCGCTTTGGCTCGTGGGATTTTCGTGCTAAGGGCTTGAAAATTCGTATGCAGCCAATCCGCGTCGTATAGACGAAGCCAAGCCGGTGCACCGCTTGCTCGGCGGCGTCGCCCAGAAGCCACGCCGGCGCCACAAAACCAGTCACCTTCCGCGGCAAGAACGCCAGGTCCGCCAAGCCATCGCAAAGAGACTTCTCCGCCAGATCAAAGGAAAGGTCGAAGAACTCGCCTTCTCCAGCGGTGTAGATTTCAGTGGTTATTTTCGAGAACCAGGGATCCGCTCTTCGCCTTTGCCTCTGATGGAAATATCCATGGAGCACCGGTTCATGGCCGGCCTCAACCTCCCGCGTCAGCCACCGCTGAAACGAACAGCTTTCAGCGACTGGAGCGCGCCCGTGATGATTCGGAATAATCAGAAGCGAGACCTGGTGAACTCCCAATTCGCTCAAATCTAAAAGTATTCTTTCACAGAACGATTGCGTCAGCGGCGAGACGTCATGCAGAGAGACGACCAGACTTTTCATAGTGCCTGCGAAGCCTTTCGGAAAGAGCGATAAAGATGCCAAGAACGCCGCAGGCGATTGCAAACCAATCGCCATAGCGACCATAGGGCGTGAGCTCGTTTGCAGGGGGAATCTCTATTCGTCCAATCAAGACATCAGGCTCCGGCGTAGCTCGCGAGTCTCCTACAGATCTCCCGGAGCCGGACATGATGACGGACACATCTCTGACCGTCGCCAGAATTAGCGGTCGTCCCAACGAAACGGTCCACAACCTGAGATTCCCAAGAAGTTGCTCGAGTCCGGGACCGGGCACAAGCGAGGGATCCACAAGACCTATGAGCACCTGCGCCTGCCCCTTGATCGCACTCTTGACCAGTAATGGGTCACCGGCTTCCCAATTCAGAAGCGGAACCCAGGCGACGTTATCGAACTCGAACGAATTCAATGTTCTGCTGCCCGTTGCGATACCGGGCTGAAAGAAATCGCGGCGTGCTGGCATAACCAGGATATTCTTAACTGTCCCGGGGAGGATAATGGACGCGCCATCGAGCACCCCGCTTTCGGCGTTTGTAAGACCAGTCACCAACGCAGCAGTCTTTCCAATGGATAGATCACCCGCTGCCGCATAATCGCCACGCTCGAACCGGACCCAGCGCCAGACGAACAGATCAATTCCTTTCTCGTTGGCGACTTTGCTGAGCTCGAGAAGACGGCTGAACTGGGTGCCAGATGGGCAAATCAATGCGACGTTTTTCGTGTCATTTCCGGATCGCCTCTGGAGAGACCAGAACCCGGCAAGAGCCGAAAGGAAGATAATCCCGAGGGTAGCGGTGACATCAAATCGATCCGCCCAGGTCATACGGCTTGGTTCAACCACCAGCCGCCGAACGGTGGTAAGCACAATGACGTTCGCAAATACCGCCATGAACGTCAGACCGCTTGCACCAGTGATTTTCACTACCTGAAACAGCGGAAGGTTTGATTGCAAAACCGTGCCCACCGCATTCCATCCAGGCAACAGGACTCCCCTCGCCCATTCCAAAACCGTCCATCCAGCCGCCACCACAAGAGCCGCGCGCAGATGAGCCATCGATTTGTTCCACCCTTCGGAATTGGAACCGTATCCTGGCAGGATCGGTGAGAGCTTCTTTTTGTCCGATTTTGCAGGCAACTGGACCAACAGTCCTGCGAAAAGGCCCCAGACTCCTCCGGCCAAAGCCAGGCTTACGGTGTTCGTCACCCAATCGGCCACGCGACCATTGGGTAGTAGCCATGAAAACAGAAAGCCGGCAAAAGTACCCCCAAAAACCGTGCCGCGAAGCAGGGAAAGCAACCAGTGCCGGGAGAAAAGAAGCAGCGCGGAAAGGACCGGAATAAATCCAATCCATATTAACCAGCTTTGGTTCCAGGGAGGAAAAGCTGCCGCCACGACAAATCCGCTTAGGGCGCTCAGGAGAATCGTTGCTAGTGTACCGTCTCGCATATAATGGTGATGTCGTTGCGTTCAAAATGGGCCGCCGGCAAGGCGCGAGGAGGGCGCATATCTAAATCGATACGTAACCGACGAGCAACGCAGCCGCCGGCCCATTTTCAACGCAACCCTCC
>DATMQC010000066.1:0-5495 GCA_035567275.1 Chthoniobacterales bacterium
ACACTCTTCTTGCCGCAGGTCGCATGCAGTTCAGTGGAACAGAAGCCGGCATGCAAATACCGAAGCGATCGCACCGACAAGATCTGCGCAAAGTCCAGTAGGAATCGCATGGCGCGTCTTCGTGACACCTACCGAGCCAAAGTAAACCGCAACGACGTAAAACGTTGTTTCCGCGCTGCCATAGATCGTTGCTGCCGTATAACTCAGAATATTGTCAGATCCGAGCTGCTTCACCAGCTCAGTCAATACTGCTGTCGAGCCGCTGCCGCTCAAAGGCCGGATTAATACCATCGGAAGCAAGTCCGGCGGGAACTGAATGCAGAGCAGAATGGGGCTGAGAAGATTTTTCAGAGCCTGCAGCGCCCCAGACTCGCGAAAGACAGCGATCGCGACAAGCATTCCAACCAGGTAGGGAAGAATGCGTATGGCGATTTGAAATCCTTCCTTCGCGCCTTCGATAAATTCCGCGTACACCGGAATTCCTTTTGCCGCTGCATAAGCCGGAAAGAATGTTAATAGAAAAGGGATGGCCAGCGGAGAAAGCGCGTTGAAGAAAGTCGCGATCGCCGATAGCAATCCGGCTGGCTGAGTTCCGCGAAACCAATAGGGAAACGCGTTCGGCACGAAGAGGAAGAGAAAGAAGAGGCAGATTGCGCCCAGCGCAAAGGGTCCCCAGCGTGCCATCGGCGGCGATTCATTGACTATTTCAACCGGCTCCACCGCTGATGGCAAGGCCGTGGTCTCGGATGTTTGTTTTTCCCAGCGGAACGGACCGATGCGCTGGAAGAGTTTGACAAATACAATTGCGGAAAAGGTAGCGCAAAACGTCGCGATCAGAGTTGAACCCACAATGCCGGTAGGATTTCTGGATCCGTTGATCGCAAGGATATTGATAGCGGTAGTGGGTACGAGTTGAATCGAACTCGTATTGATCGCAAGGAAAGTGCACATCGCATTCGTGGCGACGCCTCGTTTAGGGTTCAACTCGTTTAACTGGCTCATGGCCCGAAGGCCCAATGGCGTCGCGGCGTTGCTGACACCGAGCATGTTGGCGGCCATGTTCATCACCATGGACCCCATTGCCGGATGATCGGGCGGCACATCCGAGAAAAGGCGTTTCAAGATCGGCTGAATCAAGCGCGCGAACTGGCGAACCACCCCGGCTTTTTCCGCCAGGCGCATCATTCCGAGCCAAAGAATCATTGCGCCGCTTAAGGGTAACGCCACATCCATTACGGCGGACTTGGCCGCGCTAAGAGCCCCTTGATTTATTGCGGGAAGTTGTCCGGTGACGCCGGCTACGAACACTCCAGTCAACAAAAGGCTTAGCCAGATCAGATTCAACATGCAGGGCAGAATATTCGGGGGGTAGGGGAAAAGCCAGGAGTTCGGGGATTTGAGATTCGGAGTTCGGGGTTCGGAGTTCGGAGTTCTGAATTCTCAATTCTGTCTTCTGTCTTCTTGTCGGATGATTCGTGCGCGCATTTACAAGTGATGTGGGAATCCGGTAATTTTAGAGCTTTAGGTTCCGCGGTCCCGCTTATAGAATACTTGCAAGGCAAAACCACCTAATGATTAACGTGCGGATACCGAAAAAACTTGACTCATCTTCAACCGGTTTTGCCTTTCAAGGATTCCAGATGAAACTTTTGAGCAAAAAAGCATTGGTCACCGGAAGCAATCAAGGGATCGGGCAAGCGATTGCGATTCGCCTGGCGGAGGAGGGCGCTGACGTAGTTATCGATTATGTCACGCATCCGGAAACGGCCGAGGATACCGTCCAGAGCGTCCTAAGACTTGGTCGCAAAGCGGTCGCGATTCGCGGAGATCTTAGCAATGTCGCCGACACGCAGCAAATGGTACGTGAGTCAGTCGAGGCTCTTGGGGGTCTGGACATCCTTGTGAACAATGCCGGCGTAGAGACAAGAGCCCCCTTTTGGGAAGTAACTGAGCCGGATTATGATTTCGTGCTGAACATCAACTTGAAGGGCGCATTTTTCGCAACTCAGGCATTTGTCCGTCATCGCATGGAAGCCAAACAACCTGGCAAGGTCATCAATGTAAGTTCGGTTCACGAGGATCTGCCGTTCCCGCATTTCACTTCCTATTGCGCGAGCAAAGGAGGGGTAAAGATGATGATGCGAAATCTCGCGATCGAATTGGCGCCGTTTGGCATTACTGTGAACAACATTGCTCCCGGAGCAATTGAGACCCCGATCAATACGAAGCTTTTGAACGATCCGGATAAACTGAAAGCTTTACTTGGTAACATTCCTCTTGCGAGGCTTGGCAAGACTGGCGATGTCGCCGGGGTGGCGGCATTTCTTGCTTCGGCAGACGCAGATTACATCACCGGTGCGACGATAGTCGTGGATGGTGGCCTGACATGGAACTATAGCGAGCAGTAAAGACAAATATATGCAAATCGGGATTGTTGGTTTAGGGCGAATGGGGGCAAACATGGCGCGCCGTCTTATGCGCAGAGAGCATGAAGTGGCTGTATACGATCTCAAACCGGAATCGGTAGCGGCGCTGGCCAAGGAAGGCGCTGTCGGAGCGACGGATTTCGCGGATCTCGCGAAGAAGTTGGCAAAACCGCGAGCTGTCTGGCTTATGGTTCCGGCTGGATCTCCGACGGAGGAAACTATCGAGCATCTCCGACCTTTTCTGGAATCGGGGGATACGATCATTGATGGAGGAAATTCATTCTACAAGGATGACGTGCGCCGTAGTGATTCTCTCAGAAAACACGGAATCCATTACCTTGACGCGGGCACGAGCGGAGGTGTCTGGGGTATTGAGCGCGGTTACTGTCTGATGATTGGCGGTGATGAAGGTGCCGCGAAGCGTCTGGAACCGATCTTTGAGAGCCTGGCGCCGGGGCAGGGGGACATCCCTCCATCGCCTGGACGGGAGAAGATGCGGAGCACAGCGGAAAAGGGATTTCTCTATTGCGGGCCTTCGGGAGCAGGGCATTTCGTCAAAATGATCCACAACGGAATCGAGTATGGAGTGATGCAAGCTTATGCCGAGGGGTTCGATATTCTGCGAGGCGCCTCGTCTCAAGCTTTAAGCGAAGGGTACAGATACCACTTCAATGCGCCGGATATTGCGGAGCTTTGGCGCCGCGGGAGTGTCGTCGGTTCCTGGCTCCTGGATTTGACCGCCATGGCTTTGGCCGAAGATCCGGAGTTAGCAAGATTTACGGGAGTTGTTCAGGACTCGGGTGAGGGCCGTTGGACGATCCAGGCTGCAATCGAGGAAGCTGTTTCGGCGGAAGTTTTGACTGCGGCCTTGTTCGCCCGTTTTCGCTCCAGGCAGGAGCATACATTTGCCGAAAAGATGTTGTCGGCGATGCGCAATAAATTTGGTGGGCACGTCGAAATTTATCCAGGAAACTGATTCGTATGGATGCAATTCCGATTTCTCAGGCGGCCGAACCGTGCGCCATTGTGATATTTGGCGCTTCTGGCGATCTGACCAAAAGAAAGCTCCTCCCTTCGCTCTACAACCTCGGGTCGTACAACCTTTTGCCGGCACATTTCAGCATCATTGGAGTGGCGCGGCGACCTCTCTCCGATGATATATTCCGGGATAAACTCGGCAAAGATCTTGCCGAACTCGGCACGCAGCCTGTGGACCCGAATCTCTGGAACAAGTTCCGGGAGCGCATTTCGTATTGTGCGGGTGAATTCGACAAAGCGGAGACCTACAAAAAGCTGGCGGAAGCTCTGCGCGAATCTGAAACGAAATTTGGCACGTCGGGAAATGCGGTTTTTTATTTATCGGTGCAACCAGACTATTTCGCAACGATCGCGGAGCGATTGTCGGAGGCCGGTTTACTGCGCGAAGAGAACGGCCGCTGGCGCAGGGTGATTATCGAAAAGCCTTTTGGACATGACCTGGATTCGGCGCGCAAGCTGAACGCCGAGTTGACGTCCGTTCTTCAAGAACACCAAATCTATCGGATCGATCACTACCTGGGAAAGGAAACAGCCCAGAATCTGCTCGTATTTCGCCTTGGCAACTCGATTTTCGAACCGGTTTGGAACAGGCGCTATATCGATCATGTGCAATTGATCGTTGCCGAGTCCATAGGTGTGGAGGGGAGGGGAGCGTTCTACGAAACTGCGGGCGCTTTCCGGGACGTGATGCAGAACCACATGTTTATGCTGCTTGCCTTGATCGCGATGGAACCCCCGACATCGCTGGAGGGTGAAGCGATTCGAAACGAGAAGGTCAAATTGCTACGGTCCATCCACTCTTCGACGCCTGAAGAGGCCCTTCAAGACACCGTGCGCGGTCAGTACGGGGAGGGAATCGTCGGCGGCAAAAATGTTTCTGGGTATCGGCAGGAGACGAACGTTAATCCGAATTCCACAGTCGAAACGTACGCTGCAATCAAGCTTCGAATCGACAACTGGCGTTGGGCCGGTGTTCCTTTTTATCTGCGGTCCGGCAAGCGCATGCCGCGCCGCACCACCACGATTGTAATCCGTTTCAAAACGCCTCCACTTTCATTGTTTGCGACACATGAAGCGGATCCAATCTCTCCGAATTATCTGATATTCAAGATTCAGCCTGAGGAAGGAATTGCGCTTCAGGTCCGCGCGAAAATTCCGGGACCAACAATTTGTACGAGGTCGGTGAAGCTGGATTTTGGTTACGACCAATTCGGGGACAGACAACCGACAACAGGATACGAAAAATTACTCTATGACTGCATGGTGGGCGACGCGAGCTTGTTCCACCGATCTGACATGGTCGAAGCGGCTTGGGAGGCGGCCTCTCCGATTCTCGAAGCTTGGAACAATAAACCGCCAACTGATTTTCCAAATTATGTTGCGGGCACTTGGGGACCCGAAGCAGCCTTGCGCCTTATCCAACGCGATCACCATCAGTGGTTTTCCTCGGACAGACCGTAACGAAATATGAAAGCGTACACTGCGAACGATCCGATCCGGTTATCTTGCTGACGTGGATGGAACTCTCGTGACGCAAGAAAAGGTTCTTACGGCGGAGACTTAGCGTGCACCGGGAGCTTGGCCAAAGCCGGGATTATCTTTGCGATAACCAGCGGGAGGCCGCCCCGTGGTATGCAAGTATGTGCCGGATCCCGTAGGGCCTCATGTCGATCGGGAGAGCAGGACGGTCGGGTTCGGACCGGAGATCTTGACTGATTATTCGAACTACCTCGATAAGGCGGCAAAGATTGTTGGCGTAGGCGATGATGTTGATGCAGTGGCGGCCTGCGAATCCAAGGTACGGGAGGAGCTGGGCGCACATGTGTCCGCTGCGGATCCCAGGTAGGCGCGCTCACGCGGATGCTCGCATCAGATCAACTTGGTCCGCTAGCGCGGCGCGCCTGTGAAATGATCAGGCGCGCAACGAGGGCGGTCCAACCGGTCTGATGGTTGGCGCCGCAGCCGCGACCCGTGTCGCCGTGGAAATATTCGTAAAATAATATCAAATCTTTCCAGTGGGGGTCTGAGGCA
>DATMQC010000067.1:0-6965 GCA_035567275.1 Chthoniobacterales bacterium
CTTGGGATGTCGATTGCCGTCTATGCCGCCATCTCAAAGGAACTCGGCCTCCCGCTGAGGTTTCCGGGCACGGAGAAGACCTACGGGATTTTATATCAAGTCACGTCGGCAGAAATTCTCGCCAAGGCGACCACGTGAGGCGGCCAAGAACGAGATTTTCAACATCACCAACGGCGACTATTTCCGTTGGAAATACCTTTGGATGTTTAAAAGATTCTTCGCCCACCTCCGCAAAGACCGAGTCATTCCATAGTCGCAGAAGTTAGACAGGAGGCAGGAGGCAGAAGGCAGAAGGCAGAAGACAGAACGCCGAACCCCGACCCGCCAACGCCAAACCCCGGCCGCTTGGCCGGGTGCCACGTCCTGGTCTTAGCTATCTTGAGAAGTTTTTGGATAACGCTGGAGTCGGTTTGACGGTTTTAAGCCAGATCCCTAAATTAGGGAATCGTCCTCGTCGTCGTGCTCGTTCTCGATTTATTGGGCTTCTGCGCCGAGAACCTTCTCGTTCGCGGATCCAACGGTCTTTACCCGCACGGTGAGCGGTATCACAAAATCTATTCATAACATGTGAATAATGCGTTATTGTTATTAAAGACTTTATCGGAAACCTCGGATGAGGCAAATTTTGCGCGCTGGCGAGCTGGTTATTTCAACACTTAGGAAAGCGAAGCCCCCCTAACCTGACTTCCGCGTTTTAAGTTTTTTTCAGGCCCTTTTTTTGGGGTAATCGCCCGCGAAGCCTCTATTTTACAGCATCGTGATCGCAAAAATGTCAATTATGGTCACTAATTTATCCTGACCTAATTGTTGCTTTATCTTAATCAGGTCGATATATAGGCACCAAGCTTACGAACTGGATAAAATGTCGATTCCAAGGGAGGAAATGGCGCCAATCATCTGCTGGAGGGGCAGCCGTGAAGCGATCGCTCCTTATCCATAGCGCAAATGACTGTGAGCACTCGAAGTAGTGTCAATCAGGCGGGCTGCGATCAGCGCGTCGCTTCTGCATGCGACGCTGGTGGCTGCTACCGGCGGCTATCTTGACGCGTTTACTTTTGAGGAAGAAAGAATTCACTCTTGTTCTGCCTGGATTAAATCCCATTTTCTTCCGAGCCGCTTCCTGAGCGGCTCCAGGCTAACGCCAAACCCCGACCCCATCGGCTGATGAAGCCAGACACGGGGAAGTAATCCTGGCCGCAGCACAGGTTACTATTGACTAACATGATGGAATCGTCCGGCGACGACCGGTCGACAGAAAATCAGCGTGAACGGTTCACGTCATCTTTTACGCACACCCACCAAACACACCCCAGGAGTGCGGCACCAAGAAACAAAAACATTCCCAATGTCAACATACGCCACTGGTGATGCCGGAATACAGGATGAGAGTCAAAGGGAAATTACAGCATCCAGAAAAAAGCTTATCTGGCTCAGGCTGGGCGAATTCCAAAAAAATCCAGGAAAACCTGTCGATAAACCTCCCGCTTGAATTCCGGTAGCCACTGCAGACGGAAATCAATGGGTTCAATCCAGCGAATCCGGCTGAACTCGGGATTGTCCGTCTCTACTTTCACATAGGAGCCCGGGGCCGTGAGCCGGACAAGAAAATAAAATTGCTCCTGGCCGTCGAACCCTTCCTTTTTGCGTCCATCTTGGAAAAGGTAACGATAGGGACCCTTAGAGTCCAGGACACGATAGTGGGAAGGCTTGAGAGAAACCTCTTCCCGCAGTTCTCTAAACAATGCCTCCAAGGCGGACTCGCCTTTTCTGACGCCTCCCTGGGGGAACTGCCAGGCGTCAGGCACGTCCGAACGTTCGCCGATGAGGATTTTCTGATCTGCTGCCTGAATGATTGCCGCCACATTCGAGCGGTAGCGAGGCGAAGACATGCCTATCTGTGAAGCATATCGAGCAACGATTTGATAGCATCTTTTGCCTGGCCTTTGAATTCGTTCGTCATTTTGTCCCTGAAGGCGCTAACGAGCCGCTTGGTCAAATCCTCTTTCGGCTGTTCGGGTGTTCCGGAGATCCGAACCGACGTCCAGCGCAATCCATCTTTCTGATCGGTAAAGACGCCTTCTTCTGCGCCGGGAATCCATCCCAGGATTTTAGGAGATAGTCCCAGGAGCAGATTCGCGTCGATATGTTGGGGCCCTATTGATCCGGTGCCTTCTACTCGTATTTGATCCTGGTGGCTTGCGTGAAAATTCGAAAATTGCGTGTTGCGCTCCTGGTAGCGAATATCCGTCGCGATGGAATCGAGTTGCACGTCATTGAGGCCGCCGAATTTTGCAAGTTGATGCAACGTTCCAAAGACGTTGGCCAAATCGATAGCGGCTCCCGATATTTTCACCGAGCCGGTAACTTCGCCGTGCTCGAAGCGGTCAAGATCTCCTTTGTAGACCAGGTGTCCCGACATTTTGCCTCCGAATCGCCAGGCTACAGGGAAGACGGCGTTGGTATTGAGATCTGCAAAATTTGCCGTCAGAGTCGCGTTTAATTGCTTTGCGACGTCGATGTTGCCCGCAAGCTGGATCGACGCGCCGCCGGGAAGAGTTGCTTGCGCATGCTGGATGACGATCGATTCCCGACTGACAGTGCCATGAGCGCTCTCGACTTCCATCACAGGGTACCCTGCGTGCTGTGCCTTTCCTCCTACGGCCTCAACATCCCACTGGTCAGGCTGTCTCTGAGTTGCGCTTATTTTGGCGCCTGTGAACTGACCGGAATCGCCAAGGGTCGTTTGCCAATGCAGATTGGCATCAGCGACAAAGAAATGATCGACCCGCACCTGCGACGGGAGGAGGTCCGAGAACTTGAAACCTGGGGGCCGGGGGGCCGCCTCGGGGGAAGGCTGTGAAACGCCCTTCCCAACGACAGCTTCAATTTTTTCCGCATTTACGTGATCGATAACGAATTGGCCTTTCAGCAACTGGCGCCATTCGATATGGGCCGAAATATTTGTGACCTTTAAGGAGCGCAACTTGCTTTTAGGATTTCCGGTCGCGGAAAAGCCCCCCGACCGAAAGTTGGATCCTTCCCAGGTCAGAGGCTCGAAGCGGCCATCGGCGTGGAGGCTTCGGCTCACTTTCTTCGATAACCAGTCGCGGAACGAATCGCCCTGGACAAAGAAATGAAGTCCTATCCAGGTTGAAAAAACGAGAAGGATGAGTATTGCCCCGAAGAGGATCAGAAGTCTTTTCACGCGAAACGAGGAGTTGCGGGAGCGAATTGTGACGCTTTGGCCGGCGAGCGTTTTCCGAGACTATTCGGTGATCTTGGCGCGATGGCAAGTGGAAGAAGAGGAGCTGGAGAGGGAAAGCGGAATACAGAAGGAGGAATACAGAAGGCGGAATACAGAATACAGAAGGAAGTCAGAAGTCAGAATAAGGGGACAGAATATAGAAGCAGGCTGCGGCTGTGAGGGGGACCGCAGCACTCCAAAATCCTTTCCGACCTAAATTCCGAAGTTGAGAAGTCGTCCTCGAGAATTCTAACATCTCACCGTCACACTAATGGAACAAAATAATTGCCAAGAAGATCGGCTCTTTTCGCGGCGCAGAAGCCCAATAAATCGAGGACGAGCACGAGGACGAGGACGATTCCCTAATTTCGGGATCTGGGCTCAAACATTGTTGTCCTCGGCGAACGGACAAAATTTTTTCGCTGGCAAAGCAGGTGATTTGTGAATGGTTCAGGGTGGTGTATCAAAGGGCCGGGCTAATACGCTTTGTCCGTTGTCCTCGAGCGATCTGATGCAGAACGAATCCCAGAATCCCCGCGGGAGCGAATAGAAACAGATGCCAGTAAGCCAGCGGGGGAAGCGGAGCCGGCGCCACATTTAGCAAAGCCGCAATTTCCGCCGTTTCTGCGCCGCGGTGAATGGTCACCTTCAATTTCCAACGACCGCTGGCGGGTATTTGAACAACGTTACCGTAGAGAAGGCGATTCTCGCCGTGACCGAGCTTTGCCGGAATATTTGTCGGGTCAACGGTCTTGTTCATTGCGCAAGCGGGCGGCATCCATTGCGTTTGTTGGACGTCATTGCTCTCTTGGGGCGTCAAATCGAATATCACTTTCGCATCCAGCAACGGATTCAGGTTCGATCGATCCTGAAGCAGCAGCGTGACGTCGATCAGCCCGGCGTGCAAGATCGGCGGTTGAGTAAACAGCGTGGCGCGAAAAGCACCGGTATCACCCTGGAACTGGATAGCCCCGCCGTCGGCCCAAGCCATCCGAGCCACGGTGAGAAGCGCACAACAGAGGGTGAACGTCGCTCGCATCGTCGTCATGACATTAACGTTCCGCGCATATCCATCGGCTGGAAAACGATCCAGATCGCGATCAGAAAAAAGAGGAGGCACAGGAGCGACCAGGGAGCAAATAGGAGGCCGGAGCGCCCGGTTGTGCTTCCGTAGCGCTTGGCGACCTTCCAGACGGCATAGAGCGATCCAAGCAGGGCGGCCTGAAGGATAATAATCTCGAAGTCGAGCAGTTGGGGGAGCGCCCACGAAGCAATTGCCCAATCAGGTTTTCCAAGGACCGGCAAGTTGAGATCGTTTGCAACTCGCTGGATCACAGGGATGAGTGTGTGAGAGCCCGTGAACAAATGAAATACGAGGTGGGAAATCCACATGCCGAAACCGAGGGGAACAAGGGTCATTGCAAAATCGGATATCACCGCTTTGAGCGGCACAGACGACTTACCTAATTTGCGGCTAAGAATTCCGGCTCCGCACACCAGGAGCCCTGGGACGAGAATCATCCCGATCAGAAGAAATAGCGCGATTATGACGGGACGCGGCAGGCCGAACACGATTTGCGCTTGATACGCTAACCCGGCGACCGGTGTGATCATTCCGGCGGCATTGGCAAGAGCGCCGAATACAAGAGCTAACACGAGCACTGCAAGATCGAGCCGGTTTGCGAACCGCCCCAAAGACGAGCGCTGCTCTCCATTCCAGAGATCTTTCCCCGGTACGACAGCCAGCAGACCGACATTCTCATGCGGACAGGCGTGGACACAATCAAGACAGAAAGTGCAGTCGAAGTTGCCTTTCTTCTTTGGCTGAAAGAGTTCCAGTTCGCAGCCGCGTTGAGTCTCTCGGCCGCGAATGCAATCGAACGTCTTACAGGTGCGGCAAACGTCGGCTGATCGGATCTTCACTTCGAAGGGAGAGACGAGCGATTGAACGAAGTGGAACTGCCCGATCGGACAAACATATTTGCAAAAAGTTGCGCCTCGAAAAAATCCGTCGATCAAAAACGCTGCGAGAAAATATCCAACGATGATCCAGGCAGTCAACCAAGGGCTGTTCCAGAGACTGAACCCCTCGTACGCCCAAAGGTACAGGGCGATCAGCACAGCAGCGAGCCACTTCGTCCGCAACGGGCGAGGCCAAGCCCACCTCGCCGGCAGAAGACGGCGTCCGATATCGCGCACGAACGTGAATGGACAAACCATGCAGAAGAAATTCCCTGCCGTTAAAAGTGCGATCACGGTAATGCCGCGCCAGTGGGTCCAGGGGAGCACACCGGCAAGGTTCATCGGGCTTGTCTGAGGTCCCAGAAATCCGTCCGCCGCGATGGCGATTGCTAGCAGAAACATGGTGGCCTGCATGCCGCGCCGGAAAAACTTCGACCTTAAAATGGGGCCGATAATCGGGATACTGAAAAGATCAAACGGCCCTGTCGCGTGGCGCGGCTGCCGCCCGATTCTTCGGAGCAATTGAGGAATTTCCATCTCCCGGCTCTGCGGGGGACGGATTCCAGCGGCCTCTGAGGGTCGAATCCCCGGCTTGGGCGAGAGGAACCGGATGGCGATGATTGCCGCAGGAACCAGAAACATAATGGAACCTGGCACCCACATGATGGTTCCAGCCAACCCTTGGTCTTCCAGCGGGCTTGAACCCCATAGTCGAGGGGCGCGTTCGTAAGACGGGTAGAGCACTCGATCGTAAAAGGAAAGGAACCCCGCTAAAGCAGTGTTTTGCAGGTCGGCTACGAGCAGGTAGGGAATCATCGTCCAGCGGGGCCACACTGGACGGCTGGGCCAGGGCTGCACGAGTGGCCACCAAAACAGGAGGCCGGTAAAAACGAAAGAAACATGCTCCACCTGGTGCCAGCCGGGAGAACTGAGCGCGAGTTCATACATCGGCGGGATGTGCCAGAGGAGATTGGATGCGGCAAAAGCGGTACCGGAGAACAGGGGATGGACCAATGTCCGCCCGATGCGTTTTATCGGCTTCCAGACAAGAAGCGGACCCAAAACCTCTCGCATGAACCAACGCGGGAGACCGGAAAGAATCGGAAGAAACGGCGCCCCAGCCAGAATCAGGGGTGGAGCTAACATCATCAACAGCAGGTGTTGAATCATGTGTATCTGCAGCAGCAGCCCGGCGAATGCGTCCAGGGGCGATGCAATCGCGACGAAGATGGTGGCCAAGCCGGCTGTGAATGCCAGAAGGCGCCAGATCGGGAAGCGGTTCGGCACCTGGAACTGCAAGCGCAACCATCCGCGCAGGTAAAATATCAGCGACAGCAGTAAACCGACGCTTGGGCCTATCGGTATCGACCAAGAGTTGAATACTGCGTTTACTGGATCACCCATTCGACGGCGGCGCTATATTATAGCAGCCGGAGAGAGTTTCGCTCGCGGTGTTTGCGCGGTAGCCTTCAGACCGATGATGCAACAGCGAAAATGGTAGGGCGAATTCGTCCCGTCGGCGCGTCTGTTTAGAGTCAATAGCACTAGAGACACACCTTGCCGGCGGGACAAATGAGCCTCGGCTGTTCTCGGTTTCAGGCTCGGCAAGCCTCGCCCTACCTTCAGGTTTGCCGCCCCTCCGGGGCTCGGATGGCAGACATACAAGCGGCCCGTATCCACGAGTAGCTCGAACATCGCTTGTGGGTGATTTGTCCGTTTTAGGGAGAGACAGCCTCTGTGCCGTCCGACTAATCATTTT
>DATMQC010000068.1:0-12831 GCA_035567275.1 Chthoniobacterales bacterium
CGGCGTCACAGGAGAGGCCTGGCAACTGGACTACATCAATGTCACTTCGGGAACGGCCACCGTCCCGACAGCGACGGTGCGTTTGCGCAAGGGCGAAGAAACATTGCAGGACTCAGCTCCGGGAAACGGCGCGGTCGATGCAACCATGAAGGCGATTGATCGAATCCTCAGCCATCGCGGAGATCTAGTGGAATATCACGTGACCGCCGTATCCAGCGGCAAGGACGCGCTCGGCGAGGTGAATCTGAAATGCGACTTTGGCCGAGGCTTCCTGATAACTGGAAAGGGCGCCAGCACGGATGTGATCGAAGCGAGTGCCAGAGCTTATCTGAATGCAGTAAATCGAATGTTGCATCAGGCGTCGAAACACACGCCCGAAAAGGAGGTTGAATTTCTCGAAGCGGCCGGCGTGTAAGGACCCCGAAAAAACTAACTCCACCGATCATTCGTGCTACGACCGAATGGCCATTGCTGATCGATTCCCTGAAGCTGAAGGGCGTCCGCTCCGTCGGCGCCGTCAAATGGGGTTGGCTTTGACGAACCGGCGGCTGCGAGGGACCGCAGCCCCCACGCCTCCACCGACCATCGTTGGCAACTTATCGTCCTCGAACTCGAACTCGTCCTCGAACTCGGGGCCATTATACAACCCTCTACTTGGACGCTGACTCATCGAAAGCCAAATAATATACCTTTTGTAGTTACGGCGACCGCACCGTTGCGTTTCCGGCGACCTTCTCGCGGTTTATTGGCCCATTCCAATCAAAGAATCATCCCCTATCTCCTCAGTCTGTTGTCCAGACAACAGCCATAGTTTCATTTTCTCGGCTTTAGGGTCCGATGCGCGGTAAAAAACGTGTGCGCCCGAACGACTGGCACACAAGAAACCATACGAACCGTTCTCGCCAAGAAACCGAATAGATTTCAATTCCTCCTGGTAAAGTACGAGCCGCTTTTCCAGACTGTCATCTTCAGGCTCGCCATCGGTGAAATTCAAGGGAGGCGTTGCCACAGACGCGATATTTCCCCAGCCGCTCCCTCCGAGGCGTCGCAGATGAACGTAGATTCGGTCCGCAAGTGGCGCGACCGTTTCTACGCCTTGATTTGACGGCGTACCAAAGCTCGTTTCAAGATCTGCCAGAGGCGCTATCCGAATTCCACAGACCCAATAGTCACTCCGTTGCTCTTCCGGAAGGTTACAGATCGACCCCGTCCAGAGATCCCCGTTATAACCAAAGAAAAGACGCCCCTGAGAGTCGAAACCGAGTCCCGAAAGATATCGCACGCGTCGTAACCGGATTTGCACAGGTTTTTCAGCATCCTTCTGCAATAGCCAATACGATGTAGAAGCATTTCGATCGGACGTCTGGAAAACGATCGAACTATTTGCTGGATTGTAGGCGAGGTCCGTGCAAATGAGGTCGGCGGGACCGCGATAAATCCTTGTCCATTTCGATTTCTCCGGATCATAGGCCCATAAGCCGTCGTCTGCGGCCAAAAGGGGATAACCCGCGTTTGAAAGCGAAAGCCCGTAATCTTTGTCCGAATCGAATTTGGTCGGAAACGCGATTCTCTGGGCTGATTTGGTGGGAAGGTTAAGCTGCAGCAGCCCCTTCGGAGTGATCAGAAAAACCGATTTCTCGTCTAGAGAAAAAACCGCTTCCGCTCCCCTGCTCCCTGAAACGATCGCGAGAAAAAGGTAAGCTGCAGCGGTCCAAAATCGCATCCGGCAAATCGACTCCAAAAGCTCAATATTCTCCGTACGGCCGATTTTTTGGCGAACAGAAGCAAACCGGCATCCGCACTGCTACCGCTTATCGATAGGCACAAATTTTTTGCCCACCGGATCGCCCGTGTACTGGCTTAATGGCCGATACAATCGATTGTCTGCGAGTTGTTCGAGCACGTGCGCCGTCCAACCGGCGGTGCGCGAGATCGCGAAGATGGGAGTGAAGAGATCTGTCGGAATGCCAAGCGAGTAGTAAACTGTCGCAGAATAAAAATCAACGTTCGCGTGCAGCCCTTTCTTTTCTTTCATCAGCGTCGCAATTCGCTCAGACATCTCTATCCATTTCGGCTCACCGAGTTCGCCGCTAAGGTGAACAGCCATAGCCTTGAGAATCGGAGCTCTTGGATCGAGGACCTTATACACTCGATGCCCGATTCCCATGATCTTTTTCTTCTCCGCCAAGGCGCGCTCGATATAGGCATCAACCTTGTCCGGACTGCCAATCTCCTGAAGCATGTGAATGACGCCTTCATTGGCACCGCCGTGAAGCGGGCCCTTGAGAGTTGCGATTGCAGCAGTGATGGCAGAGTAAATATCGGTCAGTGTCGAGATTGTAACTCGAGCACTAAAAGTCGAAGCATTCATCCCGTGCTCGGCATGCAAAACGTAAGCGACATCAAGCGTTTTTGTCTTTTTTTCAGACGGGACTTCCCCATCGAGCAAATAGAGAAAATGAGCGGCTTCGCTAAGGTCCTGGCGTACCGGCGGAAGCTTCAATCCGTGTCGGGCTCGATGAAAGTACGCAACGATCACTCCAATCTTGGCGGTGATACCGATCGCTCTCCGAGTTGAAGCTTCCAGGCTGTCATCGATGGCGACGGAAGGATCGTGAAGTCCCAGCATCGAAACCGCTGTCCGAAGAACGTCTATCGGCAATGCCGTCCTGGGAGTCGACTGCAGAAACTCGATGAGCTGATCGGGAAGTTGGCGTTCCGCAGCCAGCTGGCCCTTGAGCCCCTCCAACTCCGCTCTGTTTGGCAGTTTATTGTGCCACAGCAGATAGATGACCTCCTCGAATGAAGCGTTCCCGGCGAGTTCGTTGATATCATACCCGCAGTAGACCAACTGCCCTTCCAGACCGCGGACATCTCCGAGACGCGTCTCGTTGGCTATGACCCCTTCCAATCCTTTAGATATGCCAGGCATAAGATGAGTTAATGTTTCAAGGTTTTAATCAAGGTTTCTCCCATGCTCGCAGGCGTTTCAGCGATCGCAATACCGGCTTCTCGCAACGCTTCAATCTTCCCAGCGGCAGTTCCCTTGCCGCCCGACACTATAGCTCCCGCGTGCCCCATGCGTCGGCCCGGAGGCGCCGTCGCTCCAGCAATGAACGCCGCTACCGGTCTATCGTAATTCTCTTTTATCCAAGCTGCAGCCTCTTCTTCCGCAGTGCCACCTATTTCGCCGATGATAATCAGCGCCTCGGTGCCCGAATCTTCGTTGAAGAGTTTCACGGCGTCCAGATGCGACGTCCCGTTGATGGGATCCCCTCCGATTCCAATACAGGTTGATTGTCCGAATCCGCGCTGTGTCAATTGCCAGACCGCTTCATAGGTAAGCGTTCCAGACCTGGAGATCACGCCGATCCTTCCTGGTTTATGGATATATCCGGGCATGATTCCGATCTTGCATTGTTCAGGCGTGATAATCCCCGGGCAGTTAGGACCGATGAGCCGAGATTTTTTTCCGGCCATGCCGGCCTTCACGCGCATCATATCCATGACCGGAATTCCTTCGGTGATGCAGACGATCAGCTCTACATCGGCATCGGCGGCTTCCAATATGGCATCCCCCGCAAAGGGTGCGGGAACAAAGATCATTGTCGCATTGCAACTGGTTTGCTGACGGGCCTCGTAAACGGTATCAAAGACAGGCACTTTGCCGTCAAATGCCTGCCCTCCTTTGCCGGGCGTAACGCCGGCAACGACTTTTGTGCCATATTCCATGCAGCCCCGCGCGTGGAATGCTCCGGAACTGCCCGTAATGCCTTGGACGAGGAGCCTGGTGTTTTTGTCAACGAGGATAGACATGGATGAGGAGGTGTTTCATATGGATCTCTTTTTGTGAACCACGATCGAATTCCGGTCGGCAAAACGCGATGATTTTCATATTTGCATCGCAACGCGCCTCACATCGCCTTCGCCGCCGCAACCGCCATTTTGGCCGCCTCAGAAAGATCCGTGGCTGCCTGGATCGGCAGTCTGGATTGCTCCAGAAGCTTCTTTCCAAGTTGGACGTTGGTGCCTTCCAGACGAACGACGAGCGGTACCGGCAGACTGACTGTTTTCACCGCGTTAATAATTCCTTGAGCGATTACGTCACAACGCATGATGCCGCCGAAGATATTGACGAGAATGGCCTTTACGTTCTTGTCTGCGACAAGGATCTTGAACGCTTCCGTCACCTGCTCTTCACTCGCTCCTCCGCCGACATCGAGAAAGTTTGCGGGTTCCCCCCCAGCATATTTAATGATATCCATGGTCGCCATGGCAAGTCCGGCGCCATTCACGAGACAGGCGATATTTCCCTCCAATCCAATGTAATTGAGACCGAACCTGGAAGCTTCAACCTCGCGCTGATCCTCCTCGTGAATATCCCGCATATCCAGAATATCCTTGTGCCGGTAGAGCGCGTTGTCGTCGAAGTTGAATTTTGCATCCAGTGCATAGACGTCACCCTCGGGGGTCACTACGAGCGGATTGATTTCTACAAGCGAGCAATCGAGAGATACAAACAGCTTGTAGAGATTGCTGAACAACTTCGAAGCCGCCTTCAACTGGTCCCCTTCAAGGTCCAACTGCCGCCCCAGTTTCAATGCCTGATAATGTTGAAAGCCGAGCAGCGGATGAACCAGTTCCCGGATGATTTTTTCCGGATGCTCCTCCGCCACCTTTTCGATTTCAACTCCCCCTTCGGTACTCGCAACAACTACCGGGCCGCCTGCGGCGCGATCCATCAGAATCGCGAAGTACACCTCGCGAGCAATATCAACCGACTCTGCAACGAGGACTTTGCTAACGACTTTTCCGCCGGGACCGGTCTGATGCGTGACTAACGTATGTCCCAACATCTTCTCGGCCAGATCGCGCGCCTCGATCGGAGTCGAACAAAGTTTTACGCCTCCTTTAAAGCCCGTATCAAAAGTTCCTTTGCCACGGCCGCCCGCGTGAATTTGCGCTTTCACGACGAGCTTGGATGTATTCAGTTCGGTCGCAATTTTCTCGGCTTCCTCCGGCGTCCACGCGGGTGCGCCTTTCGGCGTAGCTATGTTGAACCGCTGAAAAAGTTGTTTTGCCTGGTATTCGTGGATATTCATGGAAAAGGGGGTTGCCCGATAGAAGCCGGAAATGGCATGAGGGTTAAAGCATAGGGCTGGGCTGGAAGAAGCGTCAATCTGGAAGTAAGCAGAGGCACTGGAAACCGCTGCAGTTCGCGGGCAGGTCTGTCTCGAAGCTTTTTCCTCTTCGGCCAAAGTCAGGCTTCGCTGACGACGACTAGTGCATCCTACTTATGACTCGATGTATTCGGTTCTACCCCGCGGAAATCGATCCGGTGGTCTGCAGCATTCGTTCCACGTATTTCGCGACTACGTCAAATTCGAGGTTCACGCGAGCTCCCGGCACCAGGCGACGCATATTCGTCGCCCTCCACGTATGTGGAATGATCCAGACAACAAAACTGCGTTTGCAAACTTCTGCGACAGTGAGGCTGATTCCATTCACAGCCACGGATCCTTTAAAGACTATATACTGTCGAAAAGCATCGGGGAGCGTGATCTCGATTCGATGATCCTGGCCGACGCCTTCAATCGCCAGGATGGCGGCGGTCGCATCGACGTGGCCCTGCACGATATGGCCGTCGAATCGGCCCGAGGCCGGCATTGGACGTTCCAGGTTGACCAACGAACCAACCTCCAATTCCTGCAGGTTGGTTCGCATCGCTGTTTCAGCCAGGAGGTCAAACTCAACCGCCTCCGATTTCCTGGCCACCACCGTCAAACAGACTCCATTGTTTGCAAGGCTATCCCCAATTCGCAATTCCGTTGCGAGTGGGGTCGAAACTTCAAGACGGTAGGTACCGGCCGACGATTCAGCGATTCCAACAACCTTCCCGACAGCTTCGATGATTCCGGTAAACATTAAATAAATTATAGACTTGACCCCCAAGCTTGTGAATTGAGCTCTGTATTGACTTTGCCGATTTTAGTCTTTAATGGCAGGTAACGCAGTCATGGAGAAAGTGATCATCGTAGGCACCGGATGCGCCGGCTTGACGGCAGCGATCTACAGCGCGCGTGCCAACCTGAATCCACTCGTTCTGGAGGGGCGCGAACCCGGGGGTCAACTCACAAGCACCACTCTGGTCGAGAATTTTCCGGGGTTTCATGAAGGCATTGACGGCCCGCAGCTGATCATGAATATGCACCGGCAGGCAGAAAAATTCGGCGCTCAGTTCCGGTACGCCGAAGTGCACGGATTCGAATCAAAAGACAGCCATTACACAGTCGATGTTGACGGCGAATGGATCGAGACCAAGACGCTGATTGTCGCAAGCGGTGCGTCCGCCAAATGGCTCGGATTGGAAAATGAGTGCAAATTAAAGGGCCATGGGGTGACCTCTTGCGCGACTTGCGACGGCGCCTTCTATAGAGACGTACCTGTCTGCGTTGTTGGCGGTGGCGATACGGCGACCGAGGAAGCAATTTTTCTTACGCGCTTTGCCTCAGAGGTATTTCTCATTCATCGGCGAGACACCCTTAGAGCCTCGAAGATTATGGCTGAACGTGCTCTGAACCATCCGAAGATCACACCGATCTGGAATACAGTGATCTCGCGCTATATCCCGGATCAGCTAGGTGAAATTCAGGGAGTCGAACTCCGAAATATCACCTATGACCAATTTTCGAAATTAGGTGTGAAATGTGTTTTCGTGGCAATTGGGCATACGCCTAATACCGAACCATTCAAAGGCAAGATAAAGATGGACGCGAACGGTTACATCAAGACCCACAAAGGTACTCAGACAAATTTGCCGGGCGTTTTCGCTGCGGGGGATGTCGCCGATCCCGTCTACAGGCAAGCTGTCACCGCCGCGGGTCAGGGTTGCGCCGCCGCGATTGAGGCGGAACGCTATCTTACGGATCTGGAAAGTTAAACAGGGAGGAAAGACGACGCCGGCCGCCCCCTATGACCTTCAACGACCTGGCCAAAGAATTGAACCTCAGCACAGCCACAATTTCCCGCGCATTGAGCCGGCCGGAAATCGTGGCTCCTCAAACGCGAACCCGCGTCCTCGATGCCGTCCGCCGTTCCGGTTATCAAATGAATGGCATTGCGCGTTCGTTGCGCACCCAATCGACCCGAACGATCGGCATCATCGTATCGGATATTTGTAATCCATTTTTCTCTGCCATCGTCAAAGCTGTGGAAGATGTTGCCCGGACCAATGGCTACACCGTGTTGATCTGCAACGCAGACGAGGATGGTCGGAACGAAGAAGTGGCGATGCGCTTGTTCATCGAGCGTCAGGTTTCCGGAGTAATTCGCTGCTCAGCAGGCGCCAATTCAAGTTTGCTAGAAGCACTCCGACAAAAATCAATTCACCTCATCGACCTGGATCGCCAATCAGGCCCACCAAATATCGACACGGTGATATTGGACAATGCACTGGGCGCTTCCCTTGGAACGCGTCATTTGGTCGAACTCGGCCACAAACGCATCGCAATCGTTTCCGGCCCGCTACACCTCTCCAATGCCCGCGATCGCTTGGAAGGCTTTCGCAAAACGCTGCGAGCGGCGCGCGTTTCGATCCCCAGAAACTACATAGAATTCGGCGATTTTCGCGAAGCTTCAGGGTACCAAGCTGCAGAACGGCTTCTCTCCCTGCCTTGTCCACCCACCGCCATCTTTGTCGCAAATAATGAAATGATGGCCGGCACCCTTTTAGCCGTTCGACTGAGGAAAGTGAAGGTGCCGCGCGAACTTTCACTCGTAGGTTTCGATGACGCCCGGTGGGCGCGATATCTTGAGCCACCGCTGACCGTCGTGTCACAGCCGGCTGAACTGATGGGCCAGAAGGCTGCCCAACTGTTATTGACTCGATTGCACGGAAGGACAACCCCGCAGACGATTGTCTTCGAGCCGGAACTGATTGTGCGCAGGTCTTCGGCCGAGCCGAAGAATTGATTGCAGGCCGGTTTCAGAATTTCCGAGGCAGCGAAGGCCGACAATTCAGGGCAAGTGCGCAAACCAAGCCTCTTCACAGCAGGACAAGGAAGAGTAGAATCGGTCGCATTTCGGTCGCGGCACACTAGGTGGAGCACTGAGAGCCCCTCATGAAAGTTTGTGATCTCACACAATTCTATTCTCCATTCAGCGGCGGAGTAAAACGTTACCTGGAAGAAAAGCGGAGATACGCCATCACGCACGGACATGAACATCTTTTGATTGTGCCGGGAAAGCAGACCGAGAAGATTACAAACGCTTCTGACAGAGTCTATTTTGTTGCTTCGCCGCTCGTTTCGCGTACTTCCCGATACCGAGCGCTTCTCAATCTGGGCGCTGTGGAGGAGATCCTCGAGCGGGAACAACCGCACGTTATCGAATCGAGCGATCCCTACCAGGTAGCCTGGAAAGCCATTGCGTCCGGAGAGGGTTTGCGAATTCCAGTTGTTGGGTTCTATCACTCCCATTTTCCGGAAGCCTATTTGCGAACCACGATGAAATATCTGGGTGAGACAGCCACGAATGTGATGATGGAGGTTGCAAAGAACTATGTTCGCAGTCTCTATAACCATTTTCGCGTCACGTTTGTTCCTTCCGCAGGGTTGGCTGACCTGCTCTGCGTCTGGGGTGTACAAAACGTCGTATTGTGCGAACTAGGGGTCGACATTCGGGTTTTCGAGCCGGCCAAAGACAAATTCGAGACGCGCAAAGAATTCGCGATTCCGCCGGGTCGAATTGTTTTGTTGTACGTCGGGAGGCTCGCCCCGGAAAAAAATGTAAAAGTCCTTCTTCAAGCTTTCGCTCAGCTTAACAGCCAGCTTCCGGGACGCTTTCATGCATTCATCGTCGGCGACGGCTTTTACAGAGACGATGTGATTGAGTTGCAAAAAACAACGAGAGAAGTCACCTGGATGCGATATTGTTCCGACCAACTCAAGCTGGCAAAGGTTTACCGGGCGGCCGATCTATTTGTCCATCCGGGGGTGCAGGAGACATTTGGACTGGTCGCCCTTGAAAGCCAGGCCTGCGGAACCCCGGTTGTGGGCATCCACGGAAGCTATATGGATCGAATCATCTTCGCGGATCAATCGCACTGGGCAAAGGAGAATACGGCAGAATCACTGGCCGCCGCAGTCCTGACCATGAGCAACACAGACTTGGAAAAGGCAGGATTAGAAGCCAGCCGCCGAGTTATCCGGCGCTATTCCTGGCAAACGGTCTTCGATAGGATGTTTGACATTTACGATCAACTTGCAGTTTAAATTCTTATCAATGGAGGAGTTGATACCTTTTGCCCTGAAAGAGTTTCAGGTTCGACAATACCGGGATTCAGACCGCGCAGCCGTACGTGCACTCTGTTGCGATACCGGCTTTCTGGGTGCACCGATCGACCCGGTCTTCGAGGATCGCGAGCTTTTTGCTGACTTCCTGACCGACTATTATCTGAAACACGAACCTGATTCGGCGTTCGTCGTGTCAGCGGACGGCGTCGTAAGGGGATACCTGCTCGGTTCGCGGTACCCGGTTAAGCACCAATTCTGGAGCCTCACGCAAAATGCAATCCAAGCCTCGCGAATGATTGGTCGCTACTGGAGATACAATCACGAGTCTCGCCGCTTCGTCCACTGGATCATTTCCAAGGCATGGCGCGAGGTTCCCGCAGCGCCGCGCACAATCGGGCATTTCCATATCAATCTTCTACCCGAGATACGGTCCATTGCCGTGTGTCGACAACTTCTGGAAACCTACTTTCGATTTCTTCGCGATCACGGAGTCAAACAGATCCATGCCCAGATTGTCACTTTCGACGGCAGACGCGGATTCAAATTTCTCGAGCGGTACGGGTTTCGCGTTTTGAACCAATCCGAAATCACGAAGTATCGCCGGTTCACAAACCAATCCGTTTACCTTTGCACGATAGTCAAAGAATTGGATGAGCGCAGCGACCGGTTGCTCTACCCGATTCGAGGCTGAGAGCTTGGGTATGCGCCACTGTGGCGCTGACTCCAACAATGCCACTCTGACGCCTCATATGTGCCAAACTGGCGCTCGACCAGCCTCCAATCGTTTGGCTGCTTCCATGTAAGCCGTTATAAATAAACGATTTACAAAATAACCGTCGATCTGGCATCCCTTAAGCTTCTTGTCTGGTCATCAGAAAAAATTTCTAACCCTTTAAGCATTATGAATATCATTCGCTATCAACGTTATCCTCAGTCGGATTTTTCGACCGCTTTCGATCGCCTCGCCAACATGCACGAGGAACTGGACCGGGTTTTCGAGTCTACATTCGGCTCGGGCTTCCGATCACTTGGAACCCTCAGCAGATGGACCCCCGCGGTCGATGTCTACCAGGACAAAGACCAATTCACAGTCGTCGCCGAGGTGCCCGGCATGAAAAAAGAAGAGATCGACATCTCGCTGCATGGGGACACACTGACGATTTCGGGTGAGCGCAAGTCTGCGGAAAAAGAAGGCGATCAAGGCTTCCGCACCGAGCGTTTCTTTGGAAAATTTCAGCGGAGCCTGACGCTTCCTTCTGCCGTGAATACCGAGAAAGTCAAGGCCAGCTACAAGGATGGAATTCTGGAAGTTGTCCTTCCCAAGGCTGACGAAGCTAAACCGAAACAGATCGAAGTTTCCTTGAGTTAACCCGCCGACTTAGCACCGAGGTCTCCGGACCTCGGTGCACCTGAAAGGTGGAGAAGCTAATGAACAACATCATTCCAAAACAGCAAAATGAGCCGGATCGTCGCAGTAACGAGCGATCACGCCAGGTCCAGTATTTGACGCCATTGGTGGATGTCGAGTCTACCGACGAAGGCTACGTTGTCCGGGCTGAAATGCCTGGAGTCGACAAGGAAGGCCTTGAAATTATGGTCGACAACGGAGAACTGACCATCCTGGGTCACAGACGTAATCTCAAATACCCGGGTGAACTCGCTTATCGCGAGATCAAGCAACATGATTTTCGGCGCGTCTATGAACTCGACCCTGCGATAGATACCTCGAAAATCACCGCACGAATCGACCAGGGTCTTCTTACCCTCACACTGCCAAAGGCAGAAAGAGTGAAGCCGCGTAAAATTTCGGTGGAGTAATACTTCACCGGCTCGGTTCTCAGGAACTGGTGGCGGAAGGTGCTGAGCGCGAACGAGTAGCGGATTGCGGCGTTGGTAGGGCCGGATCTCCGAGCCGGCCGGTTGCTGGCTGGCAGCCCGGTTCTCGACGGGCGGCTCGGAGATCCGCCCCTACCACGTCCCTACAGAGTCGTACGCGCCATCCCGAGTTCCTTGCACAAGTAACAGAGCCGCAGGTATTCGTGCGATTGTGCGTGGATCTCTTCCGGAGACATGTCTTCATGAGTGCTTCTAAAAGCACGGATGCTCAGTCAAGTTGATCGAGAGGAGTGAAGGTGAATTGACTGATAAGGATCTCAACCTCTGCGTTGTCGAACGGCGCCATTCCGCGAAACAGCCAGAGATTGATACGCACCGGAGTGGGCTGTTGCGGGATCAGGCGGGCGTCGTTCGGCGTATACTGCCAGCGTTCGAATTCGTTAGTGTCATCGTCGCGATGGCCGTGAAGGGACTGAAACGTCACCTGATCACTTTCCCAGAGAAACCGATGAGTCGTGTAGTCACCTTTCAGTGCAACCCGAAACTCGAGATTATCTTCGCGGACCCGCGGCCCGGACGCGGGATAAACCACGTAGTCGGCATTATTTGCCGTTGCTCTACCCCATTGAGCAAATTCGATGTCTATCTCGTTCGTGCCATCTGCGCCCACATCCGGGGTCGGATACTTGAACAATCCTAGCACGACGTTGCGATCGAGTTCGTCAATTCGGCCAATCACCTGGAACTGGTAACGCCCCAGGCCCAGGCGCTCCTGTGTGCTGAGTTCCACGCAATGCCACTCCGTGTTTCCCGTGGTGTCCGCGTTGTTTGTGATTTTGAGATGCAGCCATCCCTTATCGTCTACCTGAGCATTTGCGTCATCCCATATGTTAGGTCCAGGCCCACCTTTGCCCGTAGCTCTCACATCCCACTGATATCCCGAAAAAGTAATAGTTCTCATTTCAACCTCCGTCTGATTTCGTTGCATTCTCTAATTGTTTGTTTTTTTACTTCGATCGGCTTTAGTGTACCGTCTCCTAAATCCCTTGGGCTTCGTTGCGTTCAAAATGGGCCGCCAGCAAGGCGCGAGGAGGGCGCATATCTAAAGCGATACGTAACCGACGAGCAACGCAGCCGCCGGCCCATTTTCAACGCAACCCTCCGGGCCGCGGCCGGTTGGCTGTTTTTCCGCGTTGCTCGCTCGGCCCGTATCGATTCAGATATGGGCGCTTCGCTCGCGCCTTGAAAAACAGCCAACTGACCTGCGGCGAAACCAAAGGGATTTAGGAGACGGTGCACAAAGTTTTTCATCTCTGATGCCGATCTTCAACCCCCGTACAACGGCAAAAGCCTCTCCGAAGTTTCAGCAATTCTGCAAAATCTTTGCAGCAGGATGGCTGCGACCTAATGTTGCTCTTAACTCTTCGAAAGTAGCCCGCAACGATGAATGTTCTCGAACAACTCAAAACCCTTCCATCCAAGCAGCGGAGCACCGTCATCGCGTGTTTCCTTGGATGGACTTTGGATGCTTTTGATTTCTTCATCCTGGTATTCGTTATCAAGGACATCGCCAAAGAATTTGGCACCAACGTCACGGCGGTGACGTTTACTCTCTTTCTCACTCTGGCGATGCGCCCGCTCGGCGCCTTTCTTTTCGGCGTCATCGCGGATCGTTATGGGCGGCGGCCAACTTTGATGGCCA
>DATMQC010000069.1:0-3349 GCA_035567275.1 Chthoniobacterales bacterium
CCCGCACTCGTGAACCAGAAAAACTTGTCACCCGGTTGCAAATCCAAATGCAACGACAGCGCCTTTAAGTGTTCCAGAAGAATTCCGCCGTGCCCGTGCACAATGGGCTTCGGCGTACCCGTGGTTCCCGACGAAAACAAAACCCAAAGCGGGTGATCAAATGGCACCGGCTGGAAATGCAGCTCAGGCGGTCTGTCTCCTGCCCCGAACAGGTCCGTCCATGAACATACCGGCGGCGAAGCCGCAGACCCAGCCAGATCCGTGTCCTGGGAAACCATCACCACGTGCCGGAGCGCCGGCAGCCCCGCTGTAATTTCAGCAAGGACCCGTGCTCGTTCATGCGTTTTTCCGCCATACCGGTAGTTGCAGACGGCAATTAGTACCTTCGGCTCAATCTGCTTCAGACGTTCCAACACGCCCTGACTGGAGAGTTCCGGAGGACAATTCGACCAGATTGCACCAAGACTGGCGCTCGCCAGAAATGCAACCAGAGCCTCGAGCCGGTTCGGTAAATATCCAACAACGCGATCACCTAAGCCCACCCCCATTTTCTTCAACCCCGCCGCGACGCAACTGACCGCGTTCAACAGTTCCGCGCGGGTCAGCACAGATCTCGGCGCCGACGTCCCGTATTCCGAACAGAAAAGTACTGCTGTATCTTGATCGCTGATACCCGCTCCTTCCGGACCGAACCGGAGCAAATGCTCGGCGTAATTCAAGGTAGCGCCCGGGAACCAGCGGGTTTCCCCAGGACCCCGACCATGCTCAAGAACAGAAGTCGGCTCGCGATGAAATCGCACGCAAAAAAAAGCCGCGATCGCGCTCCAAAATGCTTCCGATTCTCGAATCGACCAGTCAAAAAGCGCGCCGGCATCCTTCAGTTCGATACCGTGCTCCAGGAAAAGCCAACGCTGGAATCGCTTGAGATTACTCCTGGCAATCCGTTCCGGAGCAGGCTGCCAAAGAGCTTCTGCCGTGCCATAGGTGGTGTCCATTTCTATTTGCATTCACTGCACGAAAAATCTCCAAAAGTTAAATGCGTACGACTTTCTGCGCAATCTCACCCGCTTGACAAATCTGGATGTCGCGCTTTTCTAATCGCTCATCCTCCGATTCCGGTCAAAACCTCCATGATCACCGTTGAGAATTTAACAAAGAGTTTCGGACCTAAACTCGCGGTCGACAACATTTCCTTCTCGGTTCAGAAGGGGGAAGTCCTCGGATTTCTTGGGCCAAACGGCGCCGGCAAATCAACCAGCATGCGCATGATTACCGGTTATTTGCCGCCTTCGGCCGGAAAGGTTTCGGTCTGCGGATATGACGTCCTCGATCGACCGTTACTCGCCAAAAACAGGATAGGTTATCTCCCGGAAAATGCGCCGATTTACAGCGATATGTCGGTATTTGGCTTTCTTTCCTTTTGTGCGGAATTGAGAGGCCTGTATGGAACAGCGAAGAAAGAGGCGACCGACAAGGTTGTCGAACATTGTTTTTTGCAGCCTGTTCTCCATCAAAGCGTCGATACGCTCTCAAAAGGCTATCGTCACCGGACCTGCCTTGCGCAAGCATTGATCCATGATCCCGAGGTATTGATCCTGGATGAGCCGACGGACGGCCTCGACCCCAATCAGAAGCATGAGGCCCGGTCACTAATCCGGCAGATGGGTCAAAACAAAGCGATTATTTTTTCAACCCACATCCTTGAGGAAGTGGAAGCAGCATGCACCAAGGCGATCATTATCGACCAAGGGAAAATCGTGGCGATCGGTACGCCCGCTCAGTTGAAGGCGCGTGCGCCTCTTGCTGGCACCATCGTCGTCGGTTTGCGCGGCGTGACATGGCAGGCCCTGCAACCTGAACTGGCAAAGTTGCGCTTTCTGGCGAAATCCGAACTGCTTGTTGAATCCGATTCGCGAGTAAGCGCCAGGCTTCAGCCAACCGGCGCATTGTTACCAGAGCTGTTGGAAACGGCTCATCAACGCCGGTGGCAAGTGGAGCACCTGGCTATCGACGAAGGTCGACTCGATGATGTCTTCCGGGCAATTACTATGCCCGATACAGAGAGGGGATCGTCCTTATGAGAAAGATCTGGACGATCGCCCGCCGCGAACTGGGCGCCTACTTTTCTTCTCCGGTGGCCTATGTGTTCATCGTCATTTTTCTCCTTCTCACCGGATTTTTCACATTCATGGTTGGAGGTTTTTTTGACCGCGGGTTGGCCGACCTGCTACCGTTCTTTGTCTGGCATCCATGGCTGTATCTGTTCCTGGTCCCCGCCGTGGGCATGCGGCTTTGGTCCGAGGAGCTTCGTCTCGGAACGATCGAACTGCTGCTGACGATGCCAGTAACTCCATGGCAGGCGATTCTAGGGAAATTTCTCGCGAGCTGGGTATTTCTGTTGATTGCATTAGCGCTGACGTTCCCGATGCTGATCACCGTGGCGTATCTTGGCCATCCGGATTTCGGGCGCATCCTGTCTGGCTACGGCGGGAGTATCCTCATTTCCGGCGCGTTCCTCGCTATTACCTGTATGACTTCGGCTCTCACCCGAAATCAGGTGATAAGTTTCATTCTTTCGGTCGTCATCTGTTTGTTTTTGATCCTCTGCAGTTGGCCGCCGGTGACTAACATTGTCGTAAATTGGGCGCCTGCATGGCTGATCGATGGGTTCGCCGGTATCGGCGTGATGACACACTATGAAGGTTTCCAGCGTGGCGTGATCGACAGTCGCGATCTTCTCTTTTTCTTATCCGTGATCGGATTTTTCCTGTTCACGACCAGCGTGATTCTCCGCGCTCACCGCGCATGACCGCATGAAAGGCAAATTCGAGGCTTTCCTTTATTCCGTTGCGGGCGTCGCTGCCGTACTTGTCATCCTTGTCGCGATTAATCTTCTGGGAGGATTCTTCAAGGTTCGGTCTGATCTGACGCAAAACAAGCTCTACACTCTGTCGGCCGGCACAAAGAAGATACTCGACAAGCTCGATACACCCGTAGAGATACGTTTCTACTTCAGCAAGGACAACGCTTCAGTGCCGGTACCCTTGCGAACTTATGCCCAGCAGGTCGAGGATCTCCTGGCCGAATACCAGCAACACAGCCGCGGGAAGATCAAAGTACTAAAGCTCGATCCGAAACCTGACTCGGATGCGGAGGATTCCGCAAATCTCGACGGGATCGAAGGTCAGAACCTTAATTTGACCGACAAGATTTATCTCGGTGCGGCGATCAGCTGTCTTGATTCAAAAACGACGATCCCCTACCTGAGTCCTGACCGTGAAAATCTTCTTGAGTACGATTTGTCCCGGGCGATCTCGAGCGTTGCGAATCCAAAAAAATCCGTGATCGG
>DATMQC010000070.1:0-5317 GCA_035567275.1 Chthoniobacterales bacterium
ATCCGGGGTTGTTGGGTCCAAAGATGGTTCATTATTCATAACAAAAAAGTCGGTGCTAGTTATTGCGTGCCTTTGGCGCCTGCCTCCGGACCGCCCGTCAACGTCGAGAAGTGCATAGCGGCGATCAGCCACTTCTCGTCGTTTTTTGCCACTGTCAGGGATATATTCAGAGGAAACGCGAACTCTTTCCGTCCTTCTTACCCGTCACATTTCCCGACGTCATCATCCAACCCATCTTTGGGGTCACCCGGCCGATCCTGAATTGATATTCGAACTGTTGTTGTCCCTTATCGAAACCCTCGAAGAAGTGCTCATAGGCTGTTTTGATTTCGTCCGGACCAGACCAGATCTCCCCCGGTCCTGTGCCCATGATTGCAGCCTTTGCCGCAAAACAGGCCATGACCCCATTGAGATCTTGATTGGTAAAGGCCTCATCGTGCGCTCGCAATAGGGCCCGAATCGGCTGGACCTCCGGATGCTCCGCCGGGGATGCTTCCGCTTTCGCGACGGGAGGCACGGCGACTGCGGCGGCGACGCCGGCTACCCCGGCAATAATTGCTTCTCTTCGGTTCATAACTTGTTTACTTAAACCGATCAAATCTAACAAACCGTCCGGTACAGAGAAGAATAAAATCATTGAAAGTTCTAATTGTGTACCGTCCAGGGGAAACGTATCGGCGTATCGGCGTATCGGAGATTGCAAAGCATCATCGACTCCCTCGAGACCTACTGGTTATTATAGCCGTGTCGAAAAGCAGTCTTACTTCCCCAGACGCCGATACGCCGACCCGCCGACACGCTTCCCCAGGCAAAGGCTGGAGCCTTCGCTTACGCTGGTGGCCAGCAATCACTATCGGATTACGGTTGATAAACTGTTTCTTGAAGAATAAAACCAACCTTGACACAACTGGAGCCTTCTCGCAGGCCCACACAAAAGAAGCTATGAGGAAAGTCTGTTCCATTTGTTGGGTGGCCTTCTCGGTCTTGATCGTTTTCACGTCGTGCAAGAAACCATCCGAAGCGAAATTAGCTGGTCCCCCCGAGGTTCTGGTTACTGAGGTCGTCCAAAGGGACGTTCCCCTAATTCGCCAGTGGGTTGGCACGCTGAACGGGATCCAAAATGCGCAAGTCAGGGCGCGCGAAACTGGATACCTCCAAACTATCGCTTACGAGCAGGGTGGCTACGTGAAGAAAGGTGATCTGCTTTTTGAGATTGATCCAAGGCCCTTTATAGCAGCTTTAGATCAAGCAAAGGGCCAGCTGGCGGAGGCAAAAGCAACTTTGCTTGGAGTCGAGCTTGACGCGAAGAGGGCAAAGGAGTTGTTCGCTCAACAAGTAATTTCCGAGCAGGAATACACTAACAAAACTCAGGCTTACCAAACCAAATTAGCGGCGGTGGCGGCGGCTCAGGCGGCATTGGACGATGCCCAGCTGAATCTTACCTATACGAAGATCGTTTCGCCGCTGGATGGGATTGCGGGCCAGCAGGAGGCGCAGATTGGGGATCTGGTCGGCACCGGGTCCAATACGGTATTGACGACGGTCTCCCAGATCAATCCGATTTGGTGTTACTTCCCGATCAGCGAGCAAAACTATTGGGCGTTCGCCGACCGTTTGAAGGAAATGATGATGGTGCCTGAGGACAAACGTCCTGAAAAAGTGGAACTGATTCTGCCTGATGGGAGTGTTTACCAGCATAAGGGCAAGTTCGCTTTTGTCGATCGCCAGGTCGATTCAAAGACAGGGACTATTCAGATTGCCGTTACCTTTCCGAATCCTGACCTGACGCTGCGGCCCGGACAATATGCCTCAGCGCGCGCCGAGATCGACACGATTCCGAACGCGCTCTTGATTCCGTACCGGGCCATATCCGAACTGCAAGGCGGTGATCAGGTAGGGATTGTCAACCCGGACGGCAAAGCCGAGATCCGCGCCGTGACTACTGGGGAGGTGTACGGACATTTTATCGTGATTAAGGAAGGGCTAAAGTTGGGTGATAAGGTCATCGTGGAGGGATTTCAGAAAGTCCGGCAGGGCATACCTGTATCGGCTAAACCTTACACCGATTCATTAAAGACCGAGGAAACTCAGGACGCTTCCGAGAAGAAATCATCCACCGGGCAATCCTAGGAGATCCCAAATGTCGAGATTCTTCATTAATCGTCCAATCGTCGCCATCGTGATCTCGATCATTATGGTGATCGTCGGGGTCGTCTCGTTTCTCAGTCTCCCGGTTGCTCAATATCCCAATATCGTGCCACCTGAAATCGCGGTGAACACGACCTACGTGGGTGCAGATGCGTTAACGGTAGAACAGTCCGTCGCAACGCCGATCGAACAGCAGATGAGCGGCGTGGATCACATGAATTACATGTATTCCCTGAACGCGAGCAACGGAACGATGAAATTAACGGTCGACTACGATATTGCCACCGATCCGAACATCGACCAGGTGCTGACGCAAATGCGGGAATCGCAGGCCGAGTCTCAATTGCCTTCCAGTGTCCGCGATTACGGAATTACGGTGGCGAAATCGACTGCAGCGCCGCTAATGGTTATTTCGCTCTCTTCGCCGTCGGGCCAATTCGATTCTAAGTTCCTGGCGAACTACGCCTACATCAATCTGAATGACCCGATTGTCCGAGTGCCCGGCATCGCCAGCGTTACCGTTTTCGGAGCGGGCCAATATGCGCTTCGGATCTGGGTTGATCCGAATAAGCTCGCCGCGCTGAACATCACGACGCCAGAAATCGAACAGGCAATTAGCACCCAGAATACCGTAAACCCGGCCGGCCAAGTCGGAGGCGAGCCGATACCGCCCGGACAACCCTTCACGAATACCGTTTTGGCACAAGGACGTTTAGTAACCGAAGAGCAGTTCGGCAACATCGTGATCCGGGCGGAACCCAACGGCGCGTACGTGCGGGTCAGAGATGTTGGGCGCGTGGAATTAGGGTCTCAGACCTACTCGATGACCAGCACTTTCAACGGCAAACCCGCTGCAGCGCTTGCCATTTATCAGTTGCCCGGCTCCAACGCCGTGGACGCCGCGAAGGGCGTCAGGCAATTGATGGCGCAGCTCAAAGAACGGTTCCCTTCCGGCATGAGCTATTCGATCGCCCTTGACACAACTCTCGCTGTGACCGCGGGGATGGAGGAAATTTATAAGACCCTGGCAGAAGCGATGCTTCTGGTCATCCTGGTGGTATTCGTTTTCCTTCAAGGTTGGCGAGCGACTCTAATTCCGCTGTGTGCCGTGCCGGTTTCGCTGGTCAGCACATTCGCAGTGTTTCCTTTGCTGGGATTTTCGGTCAACACCTTATCGCTCCTCGGACTGGTCCTGGCCATTGGTCTCGTTGTCGATGACGCGATCGTGGTCGTCGAAGCGGTCGAGCACCACATTGAAAATGGGCTGTCGCCAAGAGACGCCGCACTCAAAGCGATGGAAGAAGTTTCCGGACCTGTTATCGCAATCGCGCTCATTCTTGCAGCCGTTTTCATCCCGACCGCGTTTATTCCCGGGATCACGGGCCGGCTCTACCAGCAGTTTGCGGTAACGATCGCGGTTTCCGTCATCTTCTCGGCATTCAATGCTCTGACCTTGAGCCCGGCTCTTGCGGCGCTTCTCTTGCGTCCCAAGAAAGAATCTCGAGGGCCATTGGGCTTTTTCTTCAATGGATTTAACAAATTCTTCGGATCTGCGACCAATGGTTATGTCCGTGTTTGCAGCCTCTTGATGCGACGCGGCATGGTCTGCGTTTTGTTTCTGGTTCTCGTTATGGTCGGGTCCGGTTGGCTTGGTGGAAAAATCCCGTCCGGATTCGTTCCAACTGAGGATCAGGGTTATCTCTATGCCAATCTCACGCTGCCAGAAGCCGCGTCGCTGCAAAGAACAGTGGCTGCCACCAGTCAAGTTACGGACATTCTCCGGAAAACACCCGGAGTGCAGGACGTCACATCAATTTCCGGATTCAGCCTGCTGAGCGGAGTCGATACCACCTACAATGGATTTTTCTTTGTCACTCTGAAACCGTGGAAAAAACGCACTGCTATTGAGGAGCAATTGAGGGGGATGATCGCGCATGCCAACGAGGCGCTCGCGAAGATTCCGGAAGGCGTTGCGTTCGTTTTCCCGCCGCCGGCAATCCCAGGGATCGGAACGTCCGGAGGCGTGACCTTCGTTTTAGAAGATCGCGCTGGGATGGATGTAGACTTTCTCGCTCAACAGACTCAGAAATTCATCGAAGCCGCTCGGAAACGCCCGGAAATTTCGAGGATTACAACCACTCTGTTGGCGGGCGTTCCTCAGTTTTATCTCGATGTTGATCAAGACAAAGTTCTGAAGCAAGGCGTTCAACTCTCCGACGTGTACAAGGCGGTGCAGGTTTTCATGGGCGGTTCGTTTATCAATTATTTCAACCGTTTCGGACGAACATGGCAGGTTTACCTCCAGGCGGATGGACCCTTTCGGACCAAACCGGAGGATGTCGGCCAATTCTACGTGCGTAACAAGGCCGGTGATCCGGTCCCTCTTTCTTCGGTCACGCGGATCGAGCGGCATTTTGGACCGGAGTTCACGATGCGTTACAATCTGCATCGATGCGCCCAACTGAACGTTAATGGAAAGGAGACGTACAGTACCTACCAGGTAATGGCGGCGCTCGAAGATGTGTTTGCCAAGACGATGCCAAGGGAAATGGGCTTCGACTATAAGGACATGTCCTTTCAAGAACAGCAAGCTCAGAAAGGGGTGCCCCCCACCGTAATCTTCGGGTTATCGCTGCTCTTCGTCTTCTTGATCCTTGCGGCCCAGTACGAAAGTTGGTCGTTGCCGTTTAGCGTTCTCCTATGCACGCCGATAGCCGTGCTCGGAGCGTTTGTGGCGCTGATCGCGAGACTCTTCGGAGCCGACGTTTACGGTCGCAGTTCGGTCATCTTCGAAAACAACGTCTACGCACAAATCGGTTTAGTCATGCTCATCGGGCTCGCAGCCAAAAATGCGATCCTGATTGTCGAATTTTCCAAGGCCGAGTATGAAAAAGGGAAGCCAATCGTGGATGCGGCCTTGGCTGGCGCCCGCCTGCGCCTTCGTCCGATTCTGATGACTGCATTTGCGTTCATCCTGGGGTGTGTACCGCTGTGGGCGGCTTCCGGCTCGGGAGCCGCGTCGAGGCAGATTCTCGGGACGACGGTGATCGGCGGGATGCTGGCCGCGACTTTCATCGCGATTTTCCTGATTCCGGTAATGTTTTACCTGGTTGAAAAGCTTTCACATCGGAAAGGAAATGGGAAACACGAAGCGCCTTCGGTCGACGAC
>DATMQC010000071.1:0-5142 GCA_035567275.1 Chthoniobacterales bacterium
GCCCGTTCACCAGTGCCTGGGAAACTTCCGCATCCAAAAATGGAAGGAGGACATCGCTTCCGTCGAGTAGGGCAATCGGCAGAAGTAGCTGAGATAACAGAAGCTTGGAAAAGGGTTCAACAGAAGGTAGCAAAGGTAACGAAGGGTTTTCTCGGATTCAAGCTCCAGGCGGCAGGCCGGTTGCACCCTCGGCAGCTCGTTAAGGCAAGCGTCTCGTACCCAAGTCTTTGTTGCCTTCGTTTTCTTCTGTTCAGAAACCTCTCCCGATCTTTCTGTTTTCGGCAAAAAGTGGCTGAGTTAACAGAAGCTTCCCCCAAAGTGACAGACCCCGAATCGAATCCTTGAAAAGCAAAACCACCTGATGATAATGCACGGATACAGAAAAAAAGTTGACGCATCTGCAACCGGTTTTGCTTTTCGCTTTTCAAGGATATTAGTGGCCCCTCTGCTCCAGGCCTTTTTCCGCCAGATATGCCCACTCCTGATACCGAAGGGACGTTTTCAGAAAGCCGGGAACCAGAACGCACGGATGACCGAATTTTTCATCGGTGCATTCTCGTTCCAATCGACTTCTCGGAGCATACTGCGAAGACCGTAACTTACGCTGTCAGCCTTGCCGCATGTTTCTCATGTCCGGTAACACTTCTGCATGTCATTAACCTGCAGGATTATCCTATCTATCAATACGCACTAGAGTACACGGTGCCGGACCGCTACATCTCGCAATATGAATATGCAGAATCGGAAGCCCGGAACGGGTTGAAACCTTTCGAGAACCTGTTTTCAAGCCGCGGTCTTCACGTAGGAATACAGATCAGAGTAGGTTCACCGTTTGAGGAAATATTAACCGCAGCAGAGCATTGTTCCGCTGACCTTATTGTCATCGGTTCACACGGGCGCACCGGAATCGGTCGTCTTCTTTTAGGCAGTACAGCCGAGCGAGTAATTGAACGCGCGCGATGTCCGGTCCTCGTCGTGACCGGGGAGTAGAAATCACGGGCCACGCAATTCCTTTCTCGATCTCCGGGCCGTCGAAAATTGAGCTTTCAAAGGCTTCGATTTTCCTGAGCTGGATTCTGTCATCGCTTCATATTTGCCCCGCATGATTCGCGAATGACCAATTCAAGAGGAACAATCGCCGACCTCCGTCCGGTTCCTATTCCCTTGACTAAAGCAATCGCAGCCTCGCCAACAATCTTTCCCTGTTCAAGGGCGTGCGTGCGGATCGTGGTCAGGGGCGGGCATGCAAATGCGGCAGAGGGAATATCGTCGTACCCTACCACCGCAAAATCTTGCGGAATAGAGAACCCTGCCTCGCGCGCGGCGACCATGGCCCCTAACGCAAGCGTGTCATTACCCGCAAAAACTGCGGTGGGTTGAACGTCCGACGCAAGTATCTGGCGCATCCCCAAATAACCGCTCTCGCAGGTGAAATTCCCTTCTGCAAAGAGCTTTTTGTTGAACGGAACATTTGCTGCCTTCAGGGCCTCTCGATAGCCCTCGAATCGTCTGTTCGCAGGTACATAGACCAAAGGAGCATAACTGATATGGGCAATGCGCCGGTGCCCCAAAGATAGAAGATGCTCGGTAGCCCGGCAGCTTGCTTGAGCATCCTCTGTACCAATCGAATTTTCTTGCGGATGACCTGAAGATCCGAAGATTAAAATGGGGAATTTTGATTCGATCGCTTTTCTCAGCGCTTTGTCCCCTTTCCGCGGGTTGATGACGATCAAACCGTCTATGCGCTTACTCTTGGCAAGGTCGAGATACGAATCCTCGCTTTCCGGATCGCGAATTGCTTCCATCAAGAGCCGATACCCATGGGCGCGACATGCTTCGTTCAACCCGAAAATCGCCGTTGGCACAAACGCGTCGATAGCTACCAAGTCAGGACGTGACAGGATCAAACCGATCGTTTGACTTCGCCCGGTGACTAGCATTTGAGCGGCCGAGTTCGGGACGTAGCCCAGTCTGCGCGCGGTCGCCAGGACCCGTTCACGGGTTTTCGGACTTATTGTAATTCCGGGATGATTGTTCAGAATATGCGATACCGTCGTACGCGATACACCTGCTTCCCGAGCAATATCGTAGGTCGTAACCCGTCGCGTCATGATCTCCTAGCGAGGCCGCGCCTTTCGATTCGGGTGTGCATTTACAAGTGTTGTCCAAAAACCGGTACCTCCTTGGTTTCCCGGCCCCGCTTATAGAATCCTTGAAAAGCAAACCACCTCATAATTAATGTGCGGACACGGAAAAAACTTGACACATCTGCAACCAGTTTTGCTTTTCAAGGATTCTAGCCCGATGCGAATCAGCACCAGGCAGCTTCAAGCAGTTCTCATTTTAAAGTGAACTTCTGATTGGTCGCGAAGCGTCTGTGCAGCTTGCTCGGCGGTCACATCCCGTTGTGTCTCACCGAGCATTTCATAACCAACCATGAACTTCTTCACGGTCGCCGAGCGGAGAAGAGGAGGATAAAAATGCGCGTGCAACTGCCAGTGCTCAATTTCTTCTGTGCCGTAAGGGGCGCCGTGCCAACCCATCGAGTAAGGAAAAGCAGTTTCAAAGAGATTATCATATCGAATGAGAAGAGCTTTCAGGATCGACACAAGGCTCGCCGCTTCCGCTTCACGAAGATCAGGCAGCCGCAGTACCTGCCGCTTCGGCGCGAGGAGAATCTCGTAAGGCCAGGTGGCCCAATACGGCACCAATCCGATCCAGTCCTCATTCTGAACGACAATGCGTTCCTCTTTCTCAAGCTCAAGTTTCAGGTAATCCAGGAGCAGCACCGAACCATGCTCGGCGAGGTATGCGCGCTGTTGCCGATCTTCCTTGGCAGGTTCATTGGGAAAAAAATCGCTCGCCCAGATTTGACCGTGCGGATGAGGATTAGAGCACCCCATGATTTCTCCCTTATTTTCGAACACCTGAACCCAACGATATTTCCGGCCGAGTTCCTCGGTCTGTTCGGCCCATACGTCAACTACACCCCGAATCGCATCGAGCGGCATTTCGGGAAGCGTCAAATCGTGCCGTGGAGAGAAACAGATAACCCGACAATCTCCCGATGCGCTTTGGCTGCGGAGCAACCCATCACCCGGTAGAGCAAAAACTCCATCGGGAAGAATGGCAGCAAAATCATTCCTGAACACAAAGGTCGAGGTGTACTGCGGGTTTTTTGCGCCGCCGGCCCGGTCATTACCCGGACAGAGGTAGCACTTTGGATCGTAGGTTGGCCGAGGTGCGCCGCCCGCGCTTTCCTGTTTGCCTTGCCATGGTCGCTGCGTACGATGAGGCGAAACGAGGATCCAGTCGCCCGTAAGAGCGTTGTATCGTCTGTGTGGTCTCTGGTTGAGGTCCATATTTTTGGGAACGATAGCCGTTGGTTGACGGTGGGTGAAGCCTAGGAGCTCCCCCCACCGGTTCCCCCTTTTGGAACAATTTTGACGATCGACATCTGCTCAAGCCGCAGCCGAATGAATCACCTGTGAATTTGTCCGCAGGGGCTTCGGGATCCATTCCCCATGCGCGGAGATAAGATCATCCACGAGCGACCAGATCTGATCAAGATCAAGTTCTGCAGCCGTATGCGGATCCAACATCGCCGCGTGATAGATCAGCTTCGGCTCCTGCTTGAGAATAGCTTCCACGGTTAACGCCTGCACGTTGATGTTCGTTTGCATTAACGCCGCCAGCTGAGTCGGAATCCTTCCAATATGAATTGGTTGCACACCATTCCTATCAACGGCACAGGGCACCTCGACGCAGCAACCTTCAGGTAGATTTTCAATGAGCCGCTCGTTTGCCACGTTCCCGTAAACGACCCGAGGAATTCCAGTTTCACGACTGTGAATGATCAACGAGCCAAATTCGACGCTTCTCTTGACTTCGAGAGGTGCATCCGGATTTTCCAACTCGTTCCGCAGACGCTCCCAGGCAGCCATCTGTTCCTCACAACGGCGCGGATATTCGTCCAGCGGAATATTGAATTTCTTGATGAGGTCTTCCCGATCCCGCTTGATGAACCAGGGACCGTATTCAGAAAAGTGCTCACTTGACTCCGTGACAAAGTAGCCAAGCCGCTTGAAAATGTCGTAGCGAACTCGATTTGTATCAGGCACTCGCCCTTCGCTTATGACCCGTCGAATTTGTGGATAGAGATCCTCCCCGTTTCGCTCAAATCGCAGGTAGAACGCTACATGATTGATGCCGGCTACGACATAATTGATTTCCTCGACCGGCACTTCGATATCGTGCGCCAACTCTTCCGCGGTATGCTGAACGCTGTGGCAAAGGCCAATGGTCCTCACCTTCGTGGCCTGGTTAAGCGCCCAGCAATTCATCGCCATCGGATTGACGTAGTTCAAATGCAGGACGTTAGGGCAGACTCGTTCCATATCCCGGCACATGTCAATGAGCACAGGAATGGTTCGCAGTGCGCGCATAATCCCTCCAATCCCGAGCGTGTCCGCGATCGTCTGCCGCAAGCCGTAACGTTTGGGAACCTCAAAATCGGTTACCGTACAAGGTCTGTAACCTCCGACCTGTATCATGTTGATCGCATAGGAGGCTCCCTCAAAGGCCCGAGAACGATCGGTCGTGGCTTGGATTGATGCCGGAGCGTTCAACGTCCTGGCAATGCGCCGAGCAACGACTTCCGACGTCCTGAGGCGGTCTTCGTCTATATCGAACAAACAGATCGTCGAGTCGGAGAGCTCGGGAAATGAGAGGATATCGCCGATCAAATTCTTTGCAAATACCGTGCTCCCTGCACCGATAAACGTGATCTTTCGCGCTGAATTGCTCATTGGTCTTCGATTTCGTTCGTTCCCAGGTTCTGAATCTTCGCGCCCGCCCGCGGGTACGGGCGGGAACGAATCATGTTAGTTAGCTATGCGTATAATGACGGGAATTTTGTTCTCGTTTCCTGCTGACTGGCGGCGCCAAATCCTAAAAATCGTCCTCGAACTCGAACTCGTCCTCGATTGCTTAATTGGCTGACCCCCCACAACTATCAGTCGAACAGTTCGTTGACATCCTTGTTCACCTTTTTGAAGGTCGAAGCCGCGTTGGCTCCATTCAACAAAACGGCGTCGAGTCCGACCTTTGTGATGCGCAGAACATCCGCAGCATGATCAGCGA
>DATMQC010000072.1:0-9727 GCA_035567275.1 Chthoniobacterales bacterium
TGGATACCGTTCTGTATTTATTGGCCCGGATTTGACCACAGGGATGAGTACTTGGTGGCTGGTCCGCGAAAAAGGTAGCACGGAAAAGTGGTGGATCAGCGTGAGGGCATTTTCCCAGGACTAAACTTATGTTTGGATGACGTTCGTCTATAACGTCCGCGAATGGTATCTCAGTCCTTCAAGGCTGCTCTTTCCGCCCGGTCCTCAGAACGCTGTTCATAGTCAGATCGACGTAGTGATCGTAAAGCCATTCAGCTTGGCGCAATAAGCCCTTCTTCTTTAGATCTAACCTGTCGCAAACGGCCTGATCTGGATAGTTACCCGTGGGAACCCGCTTCCGATTGATTTGCATACTCCCTTCGGACCATTGCAGGAGAGCTATTCGGAGCGTAGGTTATTGCCCTGAAAGGAGGTCCGTTATGGACACTATGACATACGCATCGGTTGCCGTGCTCCCGTGGAGCATCGCTGAAGAGCGCACGCATTTCGTACGGCAGGATCTAGAGCTTCTTCCCCTGGATCTTTCGATGATTAAGCGAATGGGCGCCAAAACTGCCGCTGACGCCGCAAGGCTTTTCAATGCGCATCCGGCTACAGTGTCGCGGCTTTTGGCTGAACCTGGTACCGATTTTATGTGAACCGTTGCGGGAACCCTTGATTCCCGATAGGAACGCCCACCCATCCACGTTTCTTTTCCTGGTGCCACGCCCATCCGTGGCCAACGAATCCAAACACAATTCTGCCAAGCAAATGAGAAGGTTTCTCTTCGTTTTTCTTACGGCTAACGCCTTTTCCGTTTTCGGCTCCCCGCTTTTTGCGGCGGATAATCCATCCAGTGGGACCGCTCCGGCCTCGGTTAACATTTATGATTGGTACAAGATCGGGGCATACTTCTGCGCACTGGCTAACAGGAGGTTTTACAACACCATAGACGATACTTACAAAGATATTTCCGATTTATTAACTAGGGCACACGTAAGTGATGCGACGCTGGGGGCCTTTAATGACTGGTTAGGTTTCGTCAAGTCGCTTCCTAAAGAGTTTTCAACCTGGACCATGGAGGAGTACGACACTTTTCCCAACTCGCCAGAGTGGCAGCGCTTTGCCGAAAGCTTGATCAAAGATGTCAGAAAGGCCATAGAATCGCGGTGTGCCTTCTGGCTCGGTTACCATACTTTGAAATTAGTCTGGGATGTTCCGTACTACCAGGAACTCAACGCGACCGACGCTGCGCAAAAGGCGATCTCGCTCGCGGCCGATGACCTCTTTAACTTCTCGACGAACGCGGAATATAAAAGCGTTTTCAGCGCTCTGAAGCCTGAAATTCAAAACGCTATTACTTTTATAGCATCAGCGAAAAAGAAGTTCCCTAATCCCGATAGACCGGTAAAAAAGCCCGGGGAGGGACTGACTCCAGATGACGTTGCGAAGATAGTCGAAGCGGCGAAAGTGATTCACGAGGCTGCCAAGGCAGGTCAGCTCACCAGTGCCGATTAGTAATTCTCCGGTTCTAACGGCTCCGGCGCTTTTGGCGAAACCACCCATCGCCGCATGGCGCGGTAGTTGCAGGGGCTGCACAAGGCACGCTGCGATGCGACCCAATAAGCACCAACCGGATGGAAGGGCGAGAACCAATCGCCGCGCCACGAGTTCTTCTACTTGACCGATGACGGCACCTCGCCAATCGCCGCTACGACCGCAGGAAGCTGGTGTTCCTGGAGCGACGTGCTCACGGGCTGGTTGTGTGGCGGGACCTCCCCGGTGCATAAAGTATCGACGAGCTTCAAAAGAAAGTGTAAGCAAATTACGACCTGTAAAACACTCCTCCAGCTTTGGAGAAATCTCACCGAATCCCCCCAATGAAAAAAACAGTAGCACCTTGCTTCCTTCCGAATGCTCTCCCCGGATTCGAATTAACTCCCGTCCCCGCTGAAACCCTTACGGTCGGACGGCACGCAAAATGTAAACCGTCGCTACCGCAGCGAGTTCTCCTTATCGTTGCGGCACTGACGGTCGGCTTCCTTTTCGCACCGTTGGTGGTAGCCGAAGAGGTCGCTGCACCCCACTGGGTTGGAACCTGGTCTTCCAGCCCGCAACCGATTTGGGGCCCCGATTTCATCGGCGGACTGAAGTATCCACGCAATCTCTGGAATCAGACGGTTCGACAACTATCGCGAGTCAGCATCGGCGGTCCACGGATACGTGTCGTGCTTTCCAACGAGTACGGCCAGACGCCGGTAGCGATTGGCGCCGCTCGGGTAGCACTCTCGGAAAAGGGTTCAGCCATTGTCGCCGGCTCCGACCGCGCGCTGAATTTTGGGGGCCGCGAGACGGTGACCATTCCACCAGGCGCAGCGGTCCTCAGCGATCCCGTTGACCTCACTGTGGCTCCGCTTGGGAGCGTCGCGATCAGCCTGTACCTGCCCGACGTGACACCCGTCACCACTTGGCATAACGACGCGCGTCAGACGGCCTTCCTGGTGGCTGGCAACAAAGTCAGTGAGTTAGACTTCAAGCCCGATGCGTCGGTCACCGCGCGCGTGTTTGTCAGTCAGATTCTAGTCGATGCACCTCCCGCCGCGCGAGCGATCGTAGCTTTCGGGGATTCGATCACGGACGGCGACGGTTCGACCGTGGACGCGAACCATAGGTGGCCGGACGTGCTCGCGGCGCGGTTCGTCGAGGCGGGCACGCCGGTTGGCGTTCTGAACGCCGGAATATCTGGCGCCAAGCTGCTCAAAGATCGCATGGGCGTCAACGCACTGGCGCGATTTGACCGCGACGCTCTGAGCATCCCCGGGGTCGAGACCGTCGTGGTGATGATCGGAATCAACGATATCGGTTGGCCGGGCGGCGTTCTGTCCCCTACCGATCCTCCAGTTTCCGTAGACGATCTGATCATGGGCTACCGGCAGTTGATCGCTCAGGCCCATGCTCGCAACATCCGCATTATCGGCGCGACGTTGACGCCGTTCGAGGACACCTTCAAGGGCGTGAATCCGCCGCTCGACTACTACTACAGTCCAGAGAAAGAAAAAACGCGTCAGGCAGTGAACAAATGGATTCGTGAAGGCAAGGAATTTGACGGCGTGATCGATTTTGACGCATTGGCGAGGGACCCGCAGCGGCCGAGCCACATTCAAGCCGCTTTTGACTCCGGCGATCATCTCCATCCTGGGGACACCGGCTACAAAGCGATGGCCGATTCGATCGATCTTAAGATGCTGACGACGCAACCCTGACTACATCGGCTCGAGGGCATAGCCATAGAAACTAATAAAAATATGGGAGTCACCCTCACCCGAAAGGGTAATTGTCTCTTCGATCCGGTCGTTGTTAGCTAATCCGATGAAGTATGTGAAAGGGCGACGGCTGTTTCGCTACGCCTCAAGTCTCTGCAAAGACCTGAATTATTTACTATATGTCTACTACTCAAGAATTAGCAGCACCATACCACCAGCAGGACACCGATTACTATTGCGGCGCGGCGTGTGCGCAGATGGTACTCCATACCGTGGGGGAGCCGCTACTCTCTCAGGATGGACTTTACAACGATAATCACAGCCACACGATCGAACCAAATAATTGGTCGACACCCCCCGATGGGCTTCAGTGGACGCTCAACAACCTCCAGTCAACGAAGTACTTTGCTCTGGACTCTGCCGACTCCGAGGACACCATCAGCCGCATCCTGTGCTGCACGATAGAGTTCTACAATGTCGCTCCGATCGCCTTGGTAGAAAACGGTAACCATTGGGTTGTGGTTCATGGCTACACCGCAAGCGCGAGGCCGAGTTCATTCGGAGACCTCTCTTATACGATTTCCAGCTTCGATATCAATGACCCGTGGCCGCCAACCCCGACTCCCGGACCTCCACCTCCTCATAGCGATGGGGACGTCTGCGGCACGGGCGGGGCACGTGGCGTAGCCAGCAGCAACGTGTCCTACAATACCTGGCGGGAGGACTACATGACCGCTAATCAGTTCGGAGCCCAATGGCTTGGAAAATACGTGGCTGTTTGTGACCCGCATCCACCGCCAGCGTTTGGAACCCAGGCCCTTGCTGGAGAGAGGGCGGCGATTCGATGGCGAACGTCTGCTGGACGCCCGGTTTGCGCAGGAGCAGTTTCGGGATATTCTGCACGAGTCCGGACTGCTGGCCCGACCGCAATGGTCGGAACTTCTGGACGGAGTGCGCCCGATCGACCCTGTGCTCGTGCAACGCCTTGACCGCCCCGATAGTTACTACTGGATCGTCCCCGCTGTTGACGAACAGAAGGGGCTTCGGGCGGCTATTCGCTTCGACGCTCGCTTCGGCAACTACCAACAAGCCATAGCCGTGCGCCACCTACACCCACAAGCGCCGATGTTTGGTTTCGGCAATGCCGAGGAGGTCGTCGAACATGTCTTGGCGCAGCGCCTCGAACTCCCAGATAGCGGGGGACGCCTCGTGGTACGTCGTGAGGGCCTGAGTGTCCACCGATGTCTCGTTTGGCGACCATGCCGCCAGTCGCTCTCTCCTTTCTATCCGTTTCGGATGGTCAGCATTGGGGCGCTTCGCCTATATGTGCGTATATTTGACGGTGCAGTCTTTATCGCTCTGACAATAGACAAGGGCGGAATCTGAGATACACAGCGGAGCCTATGGCTGGCTTGGACGACGTTGCCTCTAGAGATCGGGCGGTTGCAAAAGCCCGTGAGTCACTCGGTCTGGGCGCGAGCCAACCGGTGCACACCTGGTCAGTTGCCCGAATCAAGCCAAGTTCCAATGGCTTTTTGCTGGTCGTCTTCGGGACACCGCAAGCCGCAGTAGGAATCGTCGCCATCGATCCGTCCTCTGGTGAGGTTCTTCAGAAAGCCAGCCTTCCGGGCCGCCAGCCACACCTCTTAATCAGCGCGGAGGAAGCCATCCGGCGCGCCGGTTTCGACGCTCGCACTAAACCTATCCTCGTGTGGGATCCGATCGGACCGAGCCATTCACCGTTCTACCCTCTCTGGGAACTACGTGGGCCGGGGCGAACAGTGTGGGTAGACAGCGTCCTAGGAACGATCTGGAAAAGTCTCGACGTCCCGTCTGGAGGGGCCAAAAGTGGATGAGCGACTTGCACCCGGCGTCAGCGGAGTTCTCAGCCGTGTCGCCAGGAGCAGTTTTTTCGATGTGAAGCTTCCGCGCCGGACTCGTGGTACCCGCGATTGATTGCCTCTATCGTCTCTGCGGCAAAACAACCGTCTTAAGATTCATCTATTAATCCATCTACAGCAGCGGGTGGTAGCCCAATCCGCTGGCCAAGTGTCCGCAAGGCCTGCGCTATGCTCAACACTTTGGCCTCATTCCCTAAAGATCTTTCAAGTTTGATTAAGGCCAAATGTTTTGCAAAAGCCTCGCGCGGATCACCATGCAGATACAAGAAGGAAGCTAGGCCGCCTAGAAAAATCGGATTCCTTGGCTCATAGTTCAGAGCTTGCTCGAACTTCTGCTTAGCATCGTCGTACAAGCCTAACTCCTCCAGACAACAGGCCAAATTGTAAACGCCCCCACCGTGCTCCCAGTTTGGCTGCTGTTCGAGTAACTCGTTCAGAGCTTTTGCGGCACTTTCGAAGTCACCGCGGTTCATCGATTCGAGCGCATTCTGCGATAGTTCTAAAAGGTGTTCTTTCATATCAAATCGCTATTGCTCTGGAAAAATATGCAGATTCATGGTTTGGATCATTCTCTGATCACTGAACGAGCCGTACGGGCAAATGTGAACGTTTACTTTTCGCCGTTTCTGATTCCCTAAGTAATTCCTGAAGGCAAACCGGTGTGTGCCGCGCCCGGCACGCGCCGGCCAAATGGGTTTCGATCCATTTAATGTGCAAGGGGCAAAGTCGTCATCCTTTGCCTAATGATTTAGACGACAATCAAGTCCAGAAATTCACTACGCGCGGCGGGCTCAGATACTCGGACACAATCTCCTCAAATCAGGCAAGCGCGCTCCGTGCTCGTGCGCCTCCGCTTACCCCTCTTTTGGGTGATCAACAAACGCTCTTTCGGTTCATAGAGATTCTCCGTGCCGAATGCTAGTCATCTTGATCCTGGGCTTCTACATAACGCCCGGGATCTCGGCGAAAGGGAACTAAAAACATGAAACATCCCAAACCCGCCTTAAGCAACCCAGACGCCGGTCTGCAGCTTGAGCTGGGCCGTCTACGTGCGATGCACCACGTTCATGATGCCGCTCGCATTCTGACAGATGCGATGCCTTACGTTGAGCCAGACCGCCGTATTGCCTACACCGCAATCGTTGTCGGACTCACCACCTTGGAGCGTCACATCACCGATCTAGCACCAAAGTCATGAGCAGCCAAGTCTATTACGTACTCGCCCGCGTGGGGGCCGATAGCATCGGTCTCTATGTAGAATCCCCCGACTTCGATTCCGCCTACAATGTCGCACAAGGGCGCATTGCGCAGAGCTACAAGGGCCCGTTCACAGTCCAGGCTCTTCAATTGATCGATGTAGGCAAGCGGGAGCACGCAACTCGGTGGCTGGGAACACTCGACAGTGTTGTTTGAAAATAGCGTTGTGGCTCAACACTCGCACAACGCGAGATACGGTGCCTCCCCCCCGAGTTCGTTTCGGATGACGGTGAGAGTCATGCGGCACCTCACGCTCCCTTTGAACGGCGATGGAACTCGCCCTGTCTGATATCACTGGTTAAGGCGATCCGGGCTCGCGTGCAAAGTCTCGCTAACTCCTTGGCTGCACGCGACCCGGATCACTTCCTATGGGGCCGTACCCACAAGGCGGACAACGGCCGTGTCTTGGTCATCGAATATGAAGTCCATGGATAAGCGTCAAACCGAGAAGGTCCTCACCGATCTGATTCGCGCCACTCGCGAGTACAGGATCATTGACGTTGCGAGGTTCGAACAGGTTCACGCGGCTCAGCACCTCCGCAAACGAGACCTGCCTATCAGCTGGAATATCGCTCCGAGCCAGGGTGTCTTCGCGATTCGGTTCAACCCAAAACAAAGCACCACCGCAGCCTCGATCCGCTGCGGTGGGGATTGATCGCATATTGGGCTAAAGACCCGAATGTTGCGTACAGGACCATCAATGCGCGGGCCGAGAGAGTGTTGATACGGCACCATCCTTTCGCCAGGCGTTCAAGAAACGACGATCATCCCGGTGTATCCGTCAGGCGAACTCTGGCAAACTGGGATGCAGCGCTGATCCGGACACTGGTCACAACTGGGACGCCAGTGAGTATTCACTAGTTCCGCAGCGTCATGCCAGGCACGACCCTGCGGAACTATCGCAGTCCTGATTTGCGAAGTTGGCCGGTAAACTGTATTTCGCGATACCGCGAGCTCCTTAGGGGTCTTCACGACGTTGGCGTCGCATATCTCATGAGCGCTTTGGCTTGTGAGATTTTTTGGCTAAGATGTTGCACCGTGGTGCCCGAAGTGGCAGAGCCGGGATTCGGCGGGCCGATGACGCCGCAGATGTTTGTAGCGGAGGACCAACACCGCGAGCCCGGCACCAAGCATGGGGCCAAGCCAGTAGATCCACCAACCCTGCCATGTCGGGGCAACCAGTTCCGGCCCAAAAGATCGCGCCGGGTTCGCGCTCGCGCCGGATAGGGGCGCTTCCAGCCACGTCAGTATCGCGAACAGCGGTGGGTTAACTAGAGGCGTGAATGGCTGGGTCGCCTTGTGTGCTGCAAAAACAAAAATCAGGAAGACCAGCAGAAACGTGCAGAGGGCTTCGCCGGCAATCGGCAGCCAGTTCGGGACACCTGTAGCCGGCACCGAGGCGCCCCACGTATCGCTAGCGCCGGTTGCACCCCAGACGAGAAGAGCGATTGACCCGAATGCAGCCCCGATCAGCTGCGCCAGAAGGTAAAAGCTCGCATCACGCCAGAGAAGTTTGCCTTCCAACCAAAAAGCGAATGTTACCGCAGGGTTAATGTGGGCCCCGCTCATGCGTCCTATAGGCGAAAAAGCGATCGCGGCTCCAATGGATCCGAACAGGAATCCCGTGATCAGTCTGCGTACGCCGGGTGAAATCGGGAGAGACGCGAATGGTGCGTCGTGGCCCCACATCGCAATGACGATCGACAGCCCAAGAAATACCAGCAGGGCCGTTCCCGCAAACTCCGCTGCGTACATGCGCGGATGCAATTTATCAAACGGATGCGGCATGCCACGCAGCGGGCGATCGACTTTGACTGTAGCACCGTTGTTCGCTTCCTTCTCCCTCTGCATCCCGGCTTCCACGGTTTGCACTCATACGCCATCGCGGAGGCCAGTCAAGGCACGATGCGCGGTGGCTGAATCCCAAAGAGCCTGCGGAGCCCACTACACGCGCGGACTTAAATCGTAGACTCCGAGGGAGAGGAGCCCATTTTTGGTCTACGACTTAACTGCAATCGACATTTGTTGCGGCCATCGTCGGTATCTATTACCTGCTGAGGTATCAGTCCGGTAGCAGGAAAAATCAACACTATCGCCTCTCTTGAGAACAAATCCTCAACAAGAGGCGTCGACGAGCTCAGCCGAATCCAGGATCGTGGCGACTTTCGAGACCAAGCTAGTACCGACTTCGTTCTTTTCGTAGTGCTGTCTGGTTAATTGAGATAGTTCGTTCATTGTTTGGCCTTCACCGTGGTGAAGAGTTGTTGAAGCAATCTTTTATTTGCTATCTGCTACTGCTATTTGTGCTGGAAGGCGCTCGATAAAACGGCGGAGGGCTCTGCTGCCCTAATCCTTAGCGTTCGATAGAAGACCACTAGGTGCACAAAACTAAGAGACGGCACCAGGAAACACGGAATTAGAATCCATGGTAAGCTACCCATTAAAGCGCTGCTCGGATCATCAAAGAACAAGCGAATAGGGCCAGGTGCAGACAGTGCTCCTAGGCTTACCGCAGTCACAAGGTCAGCTAGACCTAAACCGTTCCAAACAAGAACCGCGCCGCGAGCGCTGTCCGGTTTCGTCGCCGCCCAGAGCGCGATTGGGAGGGCTGTCGCACCAATGGCAATATCACCCCAGCCGGCGACAGGTGCGAATGGCGCCGGTAGCCGTTTAGCTGCGTAGACTAGAACAAACAGGACACCGAGAAGTCGGATAGCGTTCAGCGCAATCAACGCTGGTAAGGGTGCCGATTGTAGCCGACCTCGTCCCACTGACGAGCCGAATCCGATTACACTACAAACAGCAACTGGAATTAGCACGGCAGCACCTAGCACCGGTGTACTGATGGTTCCCGGCGCGCCGATCCAAAGCACTCCGATGAACCAGAGCGCCATGGCAACGCCAATTGCTACACGTTGGGTTAATGACGAGCCAAACAAGGCGACAAACGTCGCGACTACCACCGTCGAACCTGCGGTGATCCCGACTGTGGAAAGAAGATCAAATGTCATTTTTTTCGATTTCTGGTTAGTTGTTTTTGTCGTTGAAAATCATGCGAGTGCTTGCTGCAGCGTGCTACCCGCCATTCCTAAACGCTCAGCCCCATGGCTTGCCATCCAACCGGCGTCGTCGATCGCCGAACGAGGCGTCGGCGGCGCAGGGTGCTCTTGCGTCCTTTCGTAGGCGACGGGATCGAACCCCGGTAGCATCGGCAGCATCATGAAACGCGCCAAGACAGCCAGCCGGGTGCGGAAGTTCTGGCGCGACGGTGGCAATGCGGCGTGGCGCCGCGCGATCGTTTCGAAGTCCTCGGCCTCTTTTCCGGTG
>DATMQC010000073.1:0-6897 GCA_035567275.1 Chthoniobacterales bacterium
AAACAGCCAACCGGCCGCGGCCCAGAGGGTTGCGTTGAAAATGGGCCGGCGGCTGCGTTGCTCGTCGGTTACGTATCGATTTAGATATGCGCCCTCCTCGCGCCTTGCCGGCGGTCCATTTTGAACGCAACGACGTTACCACTATATGCGAGACGGCACACTAGCCCGCAAAAATCACTTGAAAACCGCAGCGACGAGCTCATTGCGGGCTCGCCAGCGTTCACAAGGACCTGCCGCTCTGTAGCTTAAGCGCAAAGTAGGCGAAGCGTCCCCGCTTTGCACGCCGCAAAACCGCGCAAACCGAGACGGTTCGCCTACATCGTAGCGCGTTCGTGAGCGCTGCACCGCTTAAGTGGCAGTTCTCGAGCTGCCCGCCGAGCATAGCGTCCTCGCCTTACGAGTCTTGCTTCGGTAGAACGGCCGGCTCGGAGATCCGGCCCTACCTCGCTAGCCTGCCATCAATCGCTTTAGAACGCGAAACCAACCACAAATCAATTCTACCCCCGAGCCGCTTCCTAAGCGGCTCTATAGCGCGAAAGTCCCACGAGCGCTTTGGCTTGTGAGATTTTCGCGCTATAGCGAAAGGAAGTTTGCCAAGAGCTTTTTCCCCTCCCCTGTCATTATCGATTCGGGATGAAATTGGACTCCGTGAACGGGGTGCTTCCGATGGCGCAGGCCCATGATCTCCCGCTCAGACGTTTCCGCGACGATCTCCAGTTCGGCCGGTAGAGTCTCCCGGCGCACAATCAGCGAATGGTAGCGAGTCGCCTCAAACGGGATAGGCAATCCAGCAAACACGCCATCACCTTCGTGGAGAATTGGTGAAGTCTTGCCGTGCATGAGACGATCGGCCCGGACGACCTCACCGCCGTAAACTTGCCCGATACACTGATGTCCAAGGCACACCCCTAACACCGGAATCCTCGGTCCGAAATGACGTATCAAATCGTTGCTGATTCCGGCGTCATCCGGTGTCCCGGGCCCGGGCGAGATACACAGCCGTTCCGGCCGCATCCGTTCCGCCTCGTCAATAGTTATTTGGTCATTGCGTCGGACTACCAGTTCTACGCCGAGCTCCCCGAAATATTGGACCAAATTGTACGTAAACGAGTCATAGTTATCGACAACAAGGATCATAGTATATTCTCGGCTCGCTCGATGGCACAAAAGCTGGCCATTGCTTTGTTGACGCTCTCCTGGTATTCAAGTTCCGGTTCAGAGTCTGCGACCACCCCTCCTCCGGCCTGAACATAGGCCGTGCCATCCTTCAGCACCACGGTTCGTAAGGCGATGCACGAATCCAGTTGTCCATCGAAGCCAAAATAGCCGACCGCCCCAGCGTAGACGCCACGCTTGCTTTTCTCAAATTCGTAGATGAGCTGCATCGCTCGAACCTTTGGCGCACCTGAGACGGTTCCCGCAGGAAAGGTCGCAGGCATCACATCGTAAGCAGTGTAATCCGACCGAAGCTCTCCGACGACGTCCGACACAATATGCATGACGTGACTGTATCGCTCCACCGCCATGAATTCGGTCACCTTCACGGTGCCGTACTTGGAGATTCTCCCGACGTCGTTCCGAGCCAGATCTACCAGCATCAAATGCTCGGCTCGTTCCTTCGGGTCGGCGAGCAGTTCCTCACTCAGCCGCTCGTCCTCGGCACCGGTCGCGCCTCGTTTCCGCGTTCCAGCAATCGGGCGGATCTCGACTGTTCGGTCCCGGAGTCGGACGTGAACTTCCGGCGAACTGCCGACCAGGGCAAATTTCTCGCCGAGGCGAAGGCAGAACATGTATGGCGATGGGTTGATGAATCGCAGCGCTCGATATAAATCGAGTGGGTCACCATCAAATCTGGCTTCGAAGCGCTGCGAAGGAACCATCTGAAAGATGTCACCCGCCTCGATGTGCTGTTTCGCTTTGCGAACCATCTCGTGAAATTCTTCCCGGCTAGTGTTGCTCCGCGGACTCAGGGAGACCGCGACCGGCGCGGCGTTCATGAGCCGTGGTTTTGTGGGTGTTTCCAGCTTTTCCACGATCCGCCGAATTTTCTCCGCAGCAGTCTCGTACGCCTCCTCGATTTGCCCTTCGTCGATGAAAGCGTTCGCAAAGATCTTCAGACTCCGAAACCGGTGATCGAACACCAGGAACGTGTCTGTGACCATGAAAACCATCTCCGGCAGCCCCAACTGGTCGGGCGGCGCCTGGCCAACGCTCGGCTCGAAAAACCGAACGGCGTCATACCCGATGTATCCGACCGCACCACCGCTAAACGGAGGTAAGCCCGGCAGTGTAACGGCCCGAAACATTTTCATGACCCGCTGAAGCTCGGCTAGCGGGTGAAGCTGTGTTTCAAACTCCCGCTTTTGTCCACCTTCCTCAATCAGGATGTGTCTGCCCCGGGCTTCGAAATAGATCCTGGGATCGCTGCCCAAGAAGGAGTATCGCCCAACGCGATCATTGCCTTCGGCTGACTCGAGTAAAAATGATCGAATCCCATTGTCGATCTTCTCGAAGACGGCAATCGGTGTTTCGTAGTCCGCGACCAATTCCGTGAAAATCGGGATGAGATTCCCTTTCGCGGCCAAATCCCTGAACTCCAACCGAGACGGAGTTAGCGGTAAAGAGGTCATTTCTTATACACAATTTGAGGATCGAAAAGCTTTGCCTCATCCACGGGCTTTGGCTCGCCGGTAGAATCCAGTTCCTGGAAGAAGCAGCTCCGATATCCTGTATGGCAGGCTCCGGAATGTTGCTCCACTTCAAAAAGCAGCGTATCACGATCGCAATCAGCGTACCAGCGGACTAGCCGCTGCGTATTTCCGCTCGTCTCACCCTTCAGCCACAGTTGGTTCCTCGATCGGCTCCAGTAGTACATCAAACCTGTCTCCAGGGTTTTGATCAGAGATTGCCGGTTCATCCACGCCATCATTAAGACGCGGCCTGGCGGACCCGCTTCGCGCACAATCGCGGGAATCAGTCCATCCGAAGTGTATTTGAAATCGAGATTCATCCAACGACGCCGCGGCTCAGACCGGCCGCGCGTTCCGAAAGCACTTAACCCACGGGCGCAGTTTCTTCAAGCGCCCGCGCTTTCATTCCGAGCGGCTTCTCAGTAGCGAGGCCGCTTCGCCCAACCGGCGCCGATCCCAGCGCGACCCTAGCCCGCAAAAATCACCTGAAAGCCGCAGCGACGAGCTCGTTGTGGGCCGCAAATCAAGGAAGAGAGAATTCACTCTGTTCTGCCTGGATTTTAAATCCCATTTTATTCCGAGCCGCTTCCTGAGCGGCTCCAGAGCCTGGAAATTTCGCGAGCGCTCTGGCTCGTGAAATTTCCAGGCTAGTAATACTGCGAAAGGCAGCTTGACGGCCATGCCCGATTTCGTTTCTAATCGCGACGCATGAAGTAGAAAACGAATGGCGGCATCGAACTCCCCGCTGCGAAGGTGATGACAGATCTTCAGAACGATTGTTTTCGACAAGTTATCTTGATTGTCGGCGTTGCGATGCCTTACGGTGCTTGTGGTAGGACAGACTAATAACAAAATCCCCCTGATTTTACCGTGCATCCCGTACTAGAGTTGTTAATCTGCGTTAGCGATAACAGCATCCCGAGTTCCGTGCCCTCGGGTAGCCGTCGCGTCAAAAAATATAGAACAGTCGCTTGGTAACTTTCCCATGAAGGCAGCACATCACCCGGCTGGGCGAGACAGGGATGTCATCGAAGGTACTTCGGGAATCGTTCTATGGCTGAAGTGCCTTATTTTATTCATTTTAAGAATCTGCTCCGCGCTCAAGGACCGCCGCGAGAAATTGATACGGAGAGCCTTTCTGCTGGTCATCGCAACCTTGCCCCGAACCGTGGCCGCGCAAGGAGCCGAACAGGTTCGCGCAATTCAAAACATCTTTGATCCACTCTCGAAGCCGGCCGAGCTTATTAATGATACCGCGCGTCTGACCTTGCTTGTTTGTTTGATCATCTTCCTGGTCGTTGGGGGGCTTCTTCTTTACTCCGTGGTGCGTTACCGCCGCAAAAGTACTGACGACGATACAATGGAGCCCTCGCAGGTCTACGGTAGCAACGCCATTGAGCTTGCGTGGACGATTCCGCCGATCCTTATCGTGATTGTTCTGGTTCTCATTACGGCACGGACGGTCGGCGAGGTAAACGTCATACATTCTTCGAAGGATACTATCCAGCTCAGAGTTATCGGCCACCGTTTCTGGTGGGAGTTGCAGTATCCGGACTACGGTGTCACGGCGGCGAATGAAATTCATGTTCCGGTCAGTTATCTTCCAAGCACCCCCAGGCCGATCCAGATGACGCTTGATTCAGCCGATGTGGTTCACGGCTTCTGGGTGCCACAGCTAAATGGGAAGCTTTGGGTGGTGCCGAATCACCGAAACATGATGTGGATTCAGCCTTCTTCTCTCGGTATTTACCTCGGAAACTGCACCGTGTACTGCGGGGATCAACACGCGAACATGTTAATTCGCGTCATTGTGGAACCGCCGGAAGACTTTGAGAAATGGATCGCCGGACAAAAGGCACAGCCGGTTGCCGATCCCAGCGTTGAGGATGGGCGCAAAGAGTTTATAGAGAACTCGTGCGGCACCTGCCACCATATTGCGGGAACTCCCGCTGCCAATGGCGTGTTTGGTCCGGATTTAACGCATTTTATGAGCCGCCAGACGCTCGGCTCGGGCGTGGCGGTCAACAATGATGAGAATCTGCGCTCCTGGCTGCGTGACCCTCAGGTTTTGAAGCCTGGCTGCCGCATGCCCGACATGAAACTGGACGATAAAGAGGTCGACCTAATATTAGCCTACCTCAAAACTCTGAAATGATCATTTTATGGCTAACGGAACGACAACCGTAGACGTCGGAGAAGAGCAGTTGCCGGCAAGACCGGGACAGGAAAGAGGGACGCTGACCGGCTGGATCCAGGATCTGATCTACACCGTGGATCATAAGAAACTGGGTATCTTGTATATCGGTATGGCGTTGGTGTTTTTGGTGCTGGCGGGGATCATGGCATTGCTGATCAGAGCCCAACTTGCCTTCCCGGATGGCCATGTCGTTTCTCCGCAAACTTTCAATAGCCTTTTCACGGTGCATGGGACAGTGATGATCTTTTGGGTCGCTATGCCGCTGGCCTTCGGGATGGCGAACTATCTGGTTCCCCTCATGATCGGCGCGAGAGACATGGCCTTTCCCCGTCTGAATGCCTTTTCGTTCTGGTTGACTTTTTTTGGCGGTTGTTTGCTCTTTTTTAGCTATGTCGGAGCACCGGGCCTTTACGGATCCGGCGGGGCGCCCGCTGTTGCCTGGATGGCGCTGGCGCCTTTGACTTCGCGCGCATTTTCTGTGGGTCCGAGCACGGATTACTGGTCACTGAGTCTGCTGGTGGCGGGCATCGGTAGTGTGACCGGCGCTATCAACATCATGGTGACGATTTTCTGTTACAGAACCAAGGGAATGACGCTTTCCCGGTTGCCATTGTTCGTGTGGATGATCGTTACCACGATGTTTCTGGTCATTGTGTTTCTCCCTCCATTGTCGGCCGCTCAGATCATGCTCACTCTGGAGCGCTATCTCGGAGCAAAATACTTCGACACGCAGGCGGGCGGCTCAGCGATTCTGTGGCAGCATTTCTTTTGGATTTTCGGACATCCGGAGGTCTACATCCTTGCTCTGCCCGCTTTCGGCGTGCTCTCCGAAGTCATACCGGTCTTTTCCCGCAAGCCGATCTTCGGTTACCCGATGATGGTTGCGGCAAGCGTCTTGATTGGCTTCATCAGCGCGGGTGTCTGGGCACACCACATGTTCACCGTCGGTATGACTTCGTTTGGGGTGACCTTTTTCGGAGTTGCCACCTTGGCTATATCGGTTCCGACCGGCATCAAAATCTTTAACTGGCTCGCCACAATTTATGGCGGGAAGGTTCGCTTAGAGCTTCCCATGGTTTTTGCTTTCACAGCCCTGTTCCAATTTTTAATCGCCGGGCTTACGGGAGTGATGCTGGGCGTGGCTCCCTTCGATTGGCAGCTTAACGACTCTTACTTCGTCATAGCGCACTTTCACTACGTCATAGTCGGCCTGATCTTATTCGCAGTTTTCGCCTTCTTTTACTATTGGTATCCCAAAGTTTTCGGGCGGATGCTGGATAAGAAACTGGGTTTTTGGCATTTCTGGCTATTCACGATCGGCTTTCACCTGACCTTTGATCCGCAGCATATCGCGGGAATTCTTGGCATGCCGCGGCGGATTTATACCTATCATCCCGGCCGTGGATGGGAACTGTGGAACTTTATCTCTTCGATCGGCGCCATTTTTCAGGCCTTAGGCATCATCTTTTTCGTTCTCAACCTGATCTGGTCTGCCAGGAAAGGAAAGGTCGCGGGAGACGACCCGTGGGATGCATGGACCCTGGAGTGGATGACCACTTCGCCTCCCGCAGATTACAACTTCGAGAAGCTTCCCGAGGTTCGCAGCCGCCGGCCCCTTTGGGACCTGAAGCATCCCGATGATCCAGATTGGAAATTTGAATGAACCTTAACCCTATCTTCTCGTGAGTTCAGAAACGCTTACGGCACAGGAAACCGACTGGAGGCAGCCTTCGCCGCGGAAGGTCGCGATGATCCTTGTTATCCTGACGGAGTCGGCCCTTTTCACCATCTTCGTTGTCGCCTACCTGTTCTACATCGGCAAAAGCCTGGTCCCACCTTATCCGCATCAGGTGTTACACTTCCCCTGGCTCGGATCCGTTCTGCTGTTTGGAAGTAGCGGAACGATCATGGTTGCCGAGCACCATCTCAAAAAGGGCTCGATTTCCGGGTTCCATCTTTGGTGGGCCATTACCTTCGCTGCCGGTGTTGGATTTCTGTTCTGGACCATCA
>DATMQC010000074.1:0-26802 GCA_035567275.1 Chthoniobacterales bacterium
GATTCCCATCACCAAGGATAATGTGGATGAGTTCGCGAAGAATTGGGAAAAATGGTTGCCCAAGAAGTAAGCGCTGAAACAGTCCAATGAATTACGGGCTCCCGGAGCTTACAGGCTCCGGGAGCCCGATTCGTCAGAGGACGAGAATTCAAGAAGCCAAGAATTCAAGAATTCAAGAAGAATTTCGCGGATCAAACGATTTTATAAAAGAACATTTTACATTCATGTTGTTTTATTTAAGATTTTCGGACCATGAGAGCACCCGCTAAGACATTTCGCGATTTGATCGTTTGGCAAAAGGCGCACGAGTTCGTTCTGGCCGTTTACCCCTTCAGTGAAAGTTTCCCACGAAAGGAAATATTCTGTCTGTGTGCTCAATTTCGTCGAGCCGCTATCTCAATTCCCGCAAATATCGCCGAGGGATTCGGCAAACGGAGCCGGGCCGATAAGGCCAGATTCTTAAACATCGCTCAGGGCTCACTCGAAGAATGCCGATACTACGTCATCTTGAGCGAAGACTTAGGGTACGGCAAGACCCAGGAACTCGAACGAAAGCTTGAAGATGTCTCTCGACTGCTCATGGCGTACGCGAACGCCATCGTCGACGGCAAAGAGTCTCCTTGAATTCTCGACTTCTCGACTACTTCCCCTATGGCCTTTCTCACGGTCGAACATATTTCGAAAAATTTCCCGGGCGTTCGTGCTCTTGACGACGTGTCGGTAAATTTTGAACAAGGCTCAGTTCATGCATTGATGGGTGAAAACGGAGCCGGTAAAAGCACCCTTGGTAAGATTATTGCCGGAGTTTACACTGCCGACGAAGGAACCATCAAAATCGAAGGGCATGAAGTCAGACCGACCGACCCGCGGCATGCGCAGGGGCTCGGAATAGCTCTTGTCCACCAGGAACTGGCGTTCTGCCCAAACCTGACAGTGGCGGAAAATCTGCAATTAGGAAGAATGCCTACGAAGGCGGGTTTCGTGGATATGCCAAAGCTACGGGAGAGAGCGGAGGCGTTGATGAACGAAATTGAGGCGAATATCGACGTTGATAAGCCTTTGGTTCAGCTCACGACCGGTCAGGAACAGATGGTTCAAATTGCGGCTGCGGTCGGCGTGAATGCGCGGATCATTATTTTCGATGAACCGACCAGCTCGTTGTCGGTGAACGAGAGCGAACACCTCTTTAAGCTGATCAATCGGCTGAAAGGACGAGGTGTGACGATCGTTTACGTCTCACATCGAATGGACGAGATTTTCAAGATCTGTGACTCGATCAGCGTTCTTCGCGATGGCAAGCATGTTGCGACCGAACTCATCGCAAATACCAATCGTGATCGAGTGATTCGGCAGATGGTTGGTCGGGAGGTGTTGACCAGGCGACCGAAGCATCTCGACCTCGAGCCGGGCGAAGAAATACTCCGCATCAAGAATCTGTCTTCAATAGGCAAATTTGAGAATATTTCATTTTCCGTGCGGCGCGGCGAGATCGTTGGGATGGCCGGACTTGTCGGTGCGGGTCGAACCGAAACGGCGAAAGCAATCTTCGGGCTCGATAAGCACGCTACCGGCGATGTGTTTATCAAGGGACAAAAGCTGAAGCTCGGGAATGTGCGGGAATCGATGCGGCGACGGATCGGGTTTCTACCCGAAGACCGGAAAAAAGAGGGCCTGGTTCTCTCGATGAATGTTTCCGATAACATATCGTTGCCGAACATTGATCATTTTACAAATTTAGGATTCGTCGATCGAAACCGCGAAGTGACGGAAGTCGAGAAGCTAACCAAGCGTCTCCGGGTTAAAGCACCTTCGATCGAATCCATCACTGCAGGCCTCAGCGGCGGGAATCAACAAAAGGTTGCACTTGCGAAGTGGATGGCGCGCAGCTGCGATCTGCTCATCGTTGATGAGCCGACGCGAGGCGTTGATGTGGGCGCCAAAGCCGAGATTTACCAATTACTTGATGAGGTGGCTTGTCAGGGATTGGCGGTCCTGATGATTTCTTCTGAGCTGCCTGAGCTCCTGAACCTGGCGCGTCGGATTGTCGTATTGCGCGAGGGATTTCTGACGGGAGAACTGGGTCATGAAGAGTTTTCGCAGGAGAACCTGTTGAATTTGATGGCCTAGCCTGCATCGCTCACAAATCCTTAGAGATTTGTGACCGATGCAGGCTGTGGCAGCGGAACTCCCCGGCTACGCCGGAAAATTCCGCTGCTTTTTGGAGAGAGGAGTTTCAAACAGTTTGTTTCGATTCATTTATTCTAAAACATGCTCTTAGGCAGACGCGCAGCGTCTGACTAAGAGCTTTCTAACCCGCAATGAGCTCGTCGCTTCGGCATTGGCGTGACTTTTGCGGGTTAGTTGGGGGAGAAGAGTTTCAAGTTTTGCGTTTTGGGTTTTGGGTTTTGAGTGATACGGGCCGAATTCCGAGTTCGCCACGTGTTTCGACAGCTGACGCAAAACCCAAAACGCAAAACCCAAAACTTGAAATTCCCGAGTCCCTCAAATTCCTAAAAGCCGTTGCCTCAACATATCGAGCGCGTGCTGCGTACACATCCGCTTAAAGCTGTGGCGATCCGTGGGAAAGAACAACTTCTCGACCTGAGTGGCAGATGAGCGGCTCGCCAAGCCGACGAAGACCGTTCCCACCGGCTTTTGAGCTGTGCCCCCATCTGGGCCGGCGATACCCGTAGTTGAAAGAGCGAAAGTGGCGCCACTTCGTTGCAAAGCTCCCTCGGCCATGGCCCTGGCGACCTCCTCGCTGACCGCTCCCGCCGCAGAGATCAGTTCTGCAGAAACACCCAGTGTTCGTGTTTTAGCATCGTTTGAGTACGTGACGTTTCCCTCGATAAAAACGGCCGAGGATCCGGGAACGTTTGTGACACGGTTCGCCAGCAATCCTCCGGTACAAGATTCGGCGGTCGCTAACGTCGCACGTTGCGCGTTCAAGAGTTGGACGATAATGTCCTCCAATTCTTTCTCTTCGGTCGCGATGATGTACCGCGCCAGTTCTCTTTGAATGATCTGCTCGGCTGCATCGACAGCGGATCGAGAGCCGATAATGCGAATATCGACCTCGCCCATGCGCGCGCAATACCCCAGCTCCAAACCTGGTATGGCCAGGAGTTGGTCACCAACCATTTTCTCGATGTATGATTCGCCCAGACCGGTTGTCCGAAAGATCCCGGCATGAAGATCGTGGTTAACAGCCAGGTTTTGCAAGATCGGCAACGCGTAGGTATTGAACATCGGCTGGAGCTCGCGGGGCGGTCCGGGAAAGAGCAAGAGATGCGGAATACCGGTTTGGGCAGGAAGATAAAGCCCGGGAGCCGTCCCGAAATCGTTGGTAAGTACCGCGGCGCCTTCCGGCACATAGGCCTGTCGGGAAATGCGATCGGTCAATTTTAACCCGCGCCGCTCGAATCGTTCTCTGATCTTCTGAAAAATTCGATCATCATACCGCAACGGACGACGGGTTAGCTCTGCAACGATTTCGCGGGTGATATCGTCCGAGGTCGGGCCGAGACCGCCAGTCACGAGAATCATATCGCACCGGTTGGCGGACTCCAGAATCGCGTCACGAATCGCGTCGCCATCGGGAACCGTCACCTGTCGCTGCACGCGCAATCCAAGTGGAAAAAGTTGTTGGCCGAGAAAGGAGAGGTGCGTGTTGATGACGCTGCCGAAAAGGAGTTCCGTGCCGGTGTTTAGGACTTCGACGCGTGCCAGTGAACTCATTTTGGGTCCAGAAGTTGGATCCATTTTGTGACCATCGCGTGCAAGGCCTCGTCGTCTTCCAGTTCAAAAATGTACAGAAGATTGCTCAGCATACGCACCAGGATCACTTTGGGATCGGCGATCTGGAGATGGCTCGGATGGAGAGTGAGTGCTTGCTTTGACAGAATCTCGGCACAATCGTGCGTCGATAAGATACGACCGCCGTCGAACGGATCAAACAGCACTGCACCATGTCGAACGACGAAGTGCCCGGGGAGATTGATTCCATCGACTGCGATGGACGCTCTTCGCGCGACAATCATGTACAAAACTGAGAGCGAAATGGGTATGCCGAGTCTTGAGTCGATGACGCAGGGGAGGAGAGAGTTGCGAACGTTGTAATAGTCATCTGCATTGCCGCGAAACCCGAGATCCGTGCCGAAAAATTGGGCCATGGCCACCACTCGAGAGGTATCCGAATGGTGGGCTGATACGCGAGCTCTCAACTCACGACCCCACGAGTCGATCGTTTTCCGGTACGGTTCAACGTCAACTCCAGAAATAAAAATCTGCGCCAAATACCAACATGCCCGCTCCAGTTCGACTGGATCAGAGATTTTTTCGCAGATTTCTTCGAACGCGATTTTCGCGTGCCGGATTTCAATTTCCGAGAGGATTTCCTGGATATGAAAAGCCACCTGTTTGTCATCGGTCGATAAGAGATCTCGGAGATCTGGGATTGTCTCTGCACCACCTTCGGCGAGTTGCTGTTTGGTGAGATGGACTGTTTCCGGATCGTCGTCTTTGAGAAGTCGAATTATAGCCTCACGCTGCTTGAACATTGGGGGAAATTACGAAACCAAATTGAGACGCGGTGCGTCGCTCCATAAATTTTCCAACGCGTAGAACTCGCGTTTCTTCTGATGGAAAATATGGACGAGAATTTCAGAATAATCCATCACGAGCCACTGGCTCGCAACAGAACCTTCGGATGCCAGCGGAGAGAGGTGGGCATGTTCCCTTAAACCTTCTCGGATACCGTTGCTGATCGCCTTCAGATGAGGCTCAGATGTCCCGGAGCAGATAACAAAGTAATCCGTAAAGGACGAAATTCCCCGAAGATCGAGAACCACGATGTCCTCAGCCTTCTTGTCTTCGGCCAGCCGTACACAAAGCCGGACTAAGTCCTCAGCTCCGATAGGCCTCTCCTTGGTAAAGAGTTCGCTCGTGGATATAACGTAGCACGTTCTCCGGAACCAGATACGAGATTGGCAAATTGTTGGCAACCCTGTTTCTGATCTCAGTTGAGGACAGATCGAAGCGCCGATGGACCACAGGATAATGCACTTCTAACGGCAGGTCCGACCGGCTCAAGATTGCGAAATTTACAAGCTGATCCAATTGCTTAAACTCATTCCATTTGTGCAACGCAGGGACATGATCTTCGCCGATCAGAAAGAAGAGTGCGTCCTTTGGATATTGAGCCTTATACGCCCGAGCGGTGTCGATGGTGTAGGAGGGCGCTTCTCGATTGAGCTCGAGCGAGTCGACGGCAAAACGAGGTTCATCCTGAATGGCAAGGCTGATCATAGCCAAACGATCTCCGGCTGACGCGCCCAAGTGATCCGGCTTAAACGGAGACTCGGCCGCGGGAATGAAAATTACGCGGTCGAGAAATAAATCCTCCACGGCTTGGCGCGCGAGGATCAGGTGCCCGTGATGAATCGGGTCGAACGACCCCCCGTATAGCCCAAGTCTAAGCATTACGGTTTTGCGCCTCCGTTACACTGCGAGCCTGTCTTCGTGGACACATCTTGGCCGATTAAGGAGGAAGTCTACCAGAAAAGAGTGGTGATGCAGGCCAGGAACCGTAACATGCGGGGCAACCTATGGAACAAAGTAGCTTAGGTCAACTTCTGCTCGTTGGTGTGCCTGGACTAGAGATGGATCCTCAGACCGCTCGCGTTTTCCGCAAGGTACAGCCGGGAGGGTATATTCTCTTTGGGCGTAACATTCGCTCGGCTTCGCAGCTTCGGAAGCTTATCGAGGACCTGCGAGATTTGTCGCGGATCGAGCCTATCATTACCATCGACCAAGAAGGTGGCAGGGTCTCTCGCCTCAAACTCATCGGAAACGAGCCGCCAAACGCTCAGCAGCTCAGAGAAAAAGGTGTTCCCGCTCTCGTTCGGGAACATGGTCGGGTCACGGGAGAATTACTGCGCCTGTTCGGGTTTAACTTAGACCTCTGCCCGGTCCTGGACATTTCTTTTGAGGAGGACGCGGACAATTCGCTGCGTGGCCGATGTTATGGGACCTCGGTGGAACAGGTGATTGAGTTCGCGGGCGCGTTCAATCAGGCTCTCCTGGAAACAGGCATCCTGTCCTGCGGAAAGCATTTTCCCGGTTACGCTGCCGCCAAGCTCGACCCGCACCACGACCTTCCTCGCATCGATCGAAGCCGGGAAGAACTAGACCGTGCTGAGCTCGCGGTTTTTCGAAAATTTGCCCAGCGAGTCAGCAGCATGATGGTGTGCCATGCGTGGTACCCGGCATTTGATGCAGACAAGACGCCGGCGTCGCTTTCCCGATCAATTGTGGCCGGACTTCTGGTATCTGAGCTCGAGTTTGATGGACTGATCATGACGGACGATCTCGACATGGGAGCCATTACTAACGAAGGCGGGTTCATGGCAACAATTGAGCGTGCAATTTATGCTGGCAATCATCTGGCAATGATTTGCCACCGGATCCATTTGGCCGAGGAAGCCTTAGCAGCGCTTGAGAAAGTGAAGCCGGCAGCTCTAGATCAGGCTCTGGCTGGGGTTTCTCGTTTTAAACCCAAGCTGGTTGCCCCGGATCCCTTTTCGGAAGAACGGTTTCGTGCCTTAGATGAAGAGGTCCGGGAGCTTCGGGTGGCCACGCTTGGAGCGGAGAGAGCAGCTCTTCGCAGCCCGGAAGATGGAAAGCGCTCGCCGGTTGAAACTTATTAATAAATGAGGCAGCGTAAGCGAAAGCTCCAGCTTTTGCCTCTGGTCTCAGCGTAATCGAAAGCTCCAGCTTTTGCCTCCGGTCTCAACCAGACGAAAGCTCCAGCTTTTGTTCCTCGGTTTTGAGGCCACGCGCAAAAGCTGGAGCTTTCGCTTACGTTGAGGTCCTCCCTGGCAAATTCTTTCCGCTGGATATTATCCCGCATCCCCATCTAAGTTTAGCGATTGTCCAATGCTAAAAGAGATCGAGCAGTTGCTACTCCTTCAGGACCGAGATCAAAAAATTAAGATCTTTAGAGCGGAGCTTGAGACGGTTCCAATAGAGGGCGAGCGAATCGATCAGCTTCTGGCGGCGAAACAGAGTGCGTTTGAGCAGTTGAGACACCGCAGCCGCGAGCTTGAGGTTCGGAGGAAGAATCTTGAGCTGGACGCTCAATCGCGCCGAGATTCGATTGCCAAATATAAGACCCAGCAGTTCCAGACCCGGAAAAACGAGGAATTCCAGGCGATCGGCCAGGAGATCCACCGGTTTGAGAGGGAGATCGAACAGATCGAGGATAACGAGATCGAGATAATGGAGCTCTCAGAGCGAATCCAGAGCGAGATGGGCCACTCGGAGCAGGAATTGAAAGCGGCGAAGCGGCAATCGGAACAGCAACAGGCGGATCTGAAGAGGAAGCAGTCGATTTTAGAAGAACGGTTGCGCGAGACCCAAGCTGAACGCGAACAACTGACGCAGGGCCTCGACCCGGATCTCCTATTTCAGTACACGCGTCTCTTCGCTACCAAGGGAGGAAATGCCGTTGTCCCGGTTGAGCACGAGTTCTGCATGGGTTGCCATATGAAGAACACGACGGCGTTGGTTCATCGGGCAAAAATGAGTCTTGACATTGTCCATTGCGAGCAGTGCGGACGAATTCTGTATTCCGCACATTGACGCATGGCCACCCGGGATCGACGAGGGGGCTGCGGGTGTTGTGGATTTCTCTTTTCGTTTTTGCTGTTTCTCCTTGTTTTGCTTCTTGTCGGTGTCGGCTTGTTTTACTTCGAAGTAGCAAATCAACTGAACAGACTCGCTTCGACCATCCCGGTCTCCTTACCTCCGGCGGCATCCAGCCGGCAGGTGTATAACCAGGCAAGACAAAAGATCGACCATTTTTTTGCCGATGCAGGCGAGCGGAGTTTGATATTGTCGGATGCGGAACTGAACGCGTTTTTGGCTGATTCTCCCGAGCTGCGCATCTTGAGTCGTGGCACAGTCGTGATTTTCAATCAGAACTCGGCACACGTGTATTGCAGCCTACCGGTGAATCTGTCGTTCCAGTCTCGCAGATATTTAAATTACACAATCCACCTACGTCCATCGATGCGCGGCGAGGATTTCGAGTTGAACGTTTTCCGAGTTGACCGAGAGGGCAAAGCTCTAGGGCCGGCAGAACTACGCCAGTTGGAAATCGTCGCCGTACCCTCTATCGAAAAAATGCTGTCGATCTGGAACAAGGTGCAAATGGATCGGTCGGTGCGCGACGTCCGCATCGAGAACGGAAACCTGATTTTGGCGCGCTAACCCGCAAAAATCACACGCTTAGAGAATCGACGAGCTCATTGCGGGTTAGGAAGCTCTTAAACAGACGCTGCGCGTCTGTCTAAGAGCAGGTTTTGCAAATAGATGAATCGAAACAACGTGTTTTAAACGCTTCTCTCTCCAAAAAGCAGTAGAATTTTTCGGCGCAGCCGGAGAATTCTGCTGCCACAGCCTGCATCGCGCATAAATCTCTAAGGATTTGTGAGCGATGCAGGCTAGCTGAATTCAAGAATGAGGTGAATCCAGCGGTCTCAATCCAATGAGGCCATCAATAGAATTGGAATTTACCTCCAACTGGTAGGCCTTAATAGCTTCCTCACCTTTGCGCTCGACCCACGCTTTTAGCTGTGAACGTTGTTCGCGAAACTCGTACAGAGGCACACCAAAGCCGCAGGAGTCGGAGATCCGCATTAAATGAACTCTGATGATCGAGCGGATACCGGCTCTCGACGGAAAAATCGATTTCAATCGTTCAAAGTCGCAATTCCACGGTTCGATGACTTCCCCGCGACCATGGAGGCGAACAATCTTCGGCGCGCCGGTGAAGGCGCAAAACATCAGGACGATCCGCTCGTTTTCTTTCACATGCGCGATTGTTTCGACACCGCTGCCGGTCAAGTCGAGATAAGCAGCCGTTCGTTCGTCGATGATTCGGAAAGATTCGCCGTCTTTCGGCGAACAGTTGACGTGACCTTCTCGAGAAAGTGGTGCGGTCGCCACAAAAAACACCCTTTGTGCCGAAAGCCAATCTCTCAGTTTTTCGTCGATCGACTCGTAAATTTTACCCATAGCGGAAGTCCGCGCTAAGAAGCTCGGACAAACGTCACAATGGTCACAGCACAACCTTGCCGCAACCAGAATCGTCAAGCAGTGGCCAGTGGCTTGTGGCTCGTGGCTAGCCAGTCTATTCTAGGCACTAGCCTCTAGCCACCAGCCACTTTTAAGATCTCTCTACTCAATGCCTCCACGCAAGAAAACGGCCGTGACTACTGAACACCTAAGGGTATTCGCGGTCATCGGTTCGGACGAAGGGGAAACGAAACGAAGGGCCAAGGAGCTTGCGTCCGAACTTACACCCGAACAGGGCGCCGATTTCGGCGTCGACACAATCGATGGGACGGCAGACAACGCAGATCAAGCTGTCCTCCGACTTCGCCAGACGAAAGAAGCAATCCAAACGCTGCCCTTTTTTGGAGGTCAGAAGCTCGTCTGGCTGAAGAACGTGAATTTCCTGGCCGACACGGTGACAGGTCGTTCTGCGGTTGTGCAAGAAGCTTTGGAGGAGTTCAAAGTATTCCTTGAACGCGGTTTGCCTGAGGGCGTGCACTTTTTGCTAAGCGCCTCGGAGGTGGACAAACGGCGAAGCTTTTACAAATCGCTCGGGAAGTTCGCGAAAGTAGAGCAGTTCGACAGGATCGATACAAGCCGGTCAGGATGGGAGCAGGATGTTCAAGCCATCGCGCATCGGTTGGCCGCTGAACTTGATCTCAAGTTTGACCTCGAAGCGCTGGAAGTGTTTGTTCGGCTCGCGGGTGCAGATGGCCGGCAAATCCGTAATGAACTCCAAAAGATCGATGTTTATCTTGGCGAACAGCGAGCAGTCACCGTCGAAGTTGTGCGCGCCCTGGTGGCGAAATCTACCAGTGGCGTTATCTGGGAGCTTGGCACGTCTTTATCGAAGCGACAATTGGGCGAGAGTCTCGCACTTCTCGAGCAGCTGATTTTTCAGGGCGAGACGCCGATTGGGATCCTTTACGCCGCGATAATCCCAACCGTGCGGAATTTACTGGTTACTAAAGATTTGCTGGTCAGGCACGGGATCCGGCCGCCTCAGGCTCCATTTCATTTCACTTCCATTCTTAGCAAATTGCCCGAACAGGCGATTCGACATTTACCTCGGCGTAAGGATGGAGGAATTAACGCATACGCATTGGGACTGGCTGCGTGCGAGGCGCATCGCTTCGAGTTGGCAGAACTTGTCGAGGCTCTCCAAGCCTGTCTGAAAGCAAATATTCAGCTCGTTACGACTCAGCTCGAGCCGAAGCTGATTTTGAGTCATTTGCTGGTTAAAATTATATCAAAGCGCTAAGTGCTTGTAATCAAGTACTTACTACTCTAAAAAATCTTAACACTTGCCTTGGTGATACGGGAGGTGATACGCTTCGAGCCGATGAAGACATCCTTTGAGCCCACCGACAAGCAGCAACTGTACATCCGGCAACCTCTCGGCGTTTACTACGCTAGGCTCTATTCGGAAGGCAAAACGAAGTGGGTATCTCTGGGAACGAACGTCAAAGCGGTAGCCAAGATCGAGCTAGCCAAGCTTCTTCAAACTCATGGTTCCGTTCATCGTGCTAAATCTTCCGTGAAAAATGGCGTGGCTACTATTGGTCAGCTTGCCGACATCTATCTTCGGGATGTTGATCTGGATACCGACTTGAAACCCAAATCAAAAAAGTACCGCCGAACGACCATTGAGTGTCTCTTTCGGTCGTGGCCGGAACTTAAAGAGCGCATCCCGGCAAAGGTATCAGAGGCCGAATGCAGGCAATGGGCATCCAAGTACCATTCTGACTTTAGTGCCACCCTCTACAACAATACCGTGGACAGCCTGCGCCACATTTTCGGCGTGGCTGTAGATAAGGGGCTGATCGCTCGCAATCCGGCGATTACCGTCTCTAAGGTTCAGGTTCCGCAGAAGAAACTTGAGCTGCCGAGTGCTGAACAGTTTCGCCAGATCGTAGCATGCATCCGGGGCGGAGGTACGGCTGCATCGCAGGGTTGCGGAGACCTCGTCGAGTTTCTGGCGTATTCAGGGTGCCGTATTTCCGAAGCGATAGCCGTACGCTGGCAGGATATCGACTTTGAGAAGAGCCGTATCTATGTGGCTCCGGGAAAGAACAGCCAGTCCCGCCATGTCCCGATTCTCGGCGCTATGGCCGGCCTACTGGAGCGCATCGCCGCAACACCGCGATGGGTACGATCAGAGAAGCGCAGGGATGGCGACTACGTTATCAGTGTCACTAAATGCGAAGAGACGCTAACCAACGCATGCGCAAAGGTCGGAGCGCATCGGATCACGCACCACGACCTTCGCCACCTCTTTGCTACGCGATGCATCGAGAGCGGGGTCGATATACCAACCGTCAGTCGCTTTCTAGGTCATCGCGATGGGGGAGCATTAGCCATGAAGACTTACGGCCATCTTCGAGACGAACACTCGCAAGCGATGGCGGCGAAGGTGACGTTCTAGGAGCGATCATCTTCCTGCCCATCCCCGCAATTCGGGAGGAAGTTGCTTTGCTGCCGCGCTAAGAGTCGCATGCGAGCAGCCATATTCTCGTGCTATATCTTCCCAAGATTTTAACCAGGGTACGGTCTCCGGGAATATCTCGAAATCGAAGAGCGCGTCTCTTGCTTTTATGGTCGACAGTTTCCGACCCTTGTAAGCAAAAGCGTATCGGCAAACTTCGATCGGATTCATAAGTTTTTGGACGGTGCGCAGGGACATGTCCCGCGCATAGTCATCTACAACTTCTCTGGAGAATCCGCTTTTATCGGCAATATATTTCCCTGTCTTGTCGGCGGTCTCTCTTACGACCGCAGTGGCGACTTCGCGATACAAAGGTTCTTCGGCAATCATCATGCGTCTGACCTTGAGTCGGTCGCGCCACTCGATACGCGCAAGATTCCTTTGATGGCGCTGAGTCTTGCGTTTCCGCAGGTGATCACACCATCGAGCGGCCATCTCTTGGTCGAACACCTCAAGCCTGCCGGACGGCTTGCGCCTCACACCACGCGAGAATCCCGCATCAACGAGCTTGTTCAGCCGCTGACGGGAATACCCGCTAATCGAGGCCATTTCGGAAACTGTCACCGCCAAATGGTAACAAGTTTTTCCTATTTTACAAGGCCCCCATTGATGTAAAGACATGAAAAATACATCAACAACAGAAAACGGGCTCGCGACCAGGCGAGCGTTCACCATTGCCCAAGCCGCAGAGTTGCTGGGCGTTCACAAAGTGTCAGTTTATCGCCGGATCTACTCGGGAGAGATCAAGGTTTTAAAGGGATTCGGACGACTGACGATACCTGCAAGCGAATTGGATCGCTTCCTAAGCCAGGTCGAGGAGTACGCGCCACGACATCGACGTGGGTACGGGCGGGCGAAAGCAACAGCGGAGGCGCTGTAAACCGTGCCTAGCATAAAGGCGACAGGCCTTCCAACCTTCGAAAAGCGATGCGCCGAGTTGCTAGCCAGTATCCCGTGGACCGGGAGCGGCGATAGGCTTGTCTGGAAATGGATGCTGGAGGCGGCGACCGCCCACGCGCAGTACAGGCACTCCAGAGACGAGGCGCGCGCGTTCCTACTCGAGCACGTGACGCCCGAACGATGCGGGCGCGGGCTTGAAGGTAACGACCTAGAGAACTGCCTTGCGCGCGTATGGGGAGGACAGACAGGCAGCAGCGGCATTGCGTACGCCAGTGCGTCGAGATGGCCGAAGGCTGAACCGTCCGAGACGGAAAGGATAGTCGCACAGTCGGATTTTAGCGTCACAGTATTGCGGCGCCAGTCAGACAACCGGGCGCCAGACTTCGAGTTTGCGCCGTACGATCTACTTGAGCGGCTATACTACCCGAAGGCGCTCGTCTGCATAGGATCTGACTTTTACACTGACATCACGCAACCTCTCGAGAAGTGGAAAGATAAAGACTTATTCAAGCGCGAGTTTATCGTCCCGTCGCCGATGACCAAGAGGTCCGGCAAGACTCAGAAGGGTAAGGACCGGCCGCGCTGTAGAGACGCGGCGGCCAATGAGCGGAGATGGCTGGTAATCGAGTTCGACTTTAAGAAGACCGACGACGCAGGCAAGCCGACGATATGGGCGCCAACGATCGAGCGATGGGAGCGCCAAGGGGTAAGCGTCCATGACGCCTCCACGCGGCTTGTGCGCCACTTGGTCGACGAGCACCAGATACCTTTGGCGATGGTCGTTCACAGCGGCGGTAAGAGCCTGCACAGCTGGTTTAACGTTCGAGGGCTACCCGACGCGGCTGACTCACCCCTGCACAAATTTATGTCTGAAGCCGCGCGACTCGGATGCGATACAAAACTCTTTCAACCGGAGCAGTGGGCAAGATTTCCAGGCGGATACCGGCCAGCGAAACAGCGGCGCCAGGAAGTGATTTACTTTAACCCGGATGCCTGTCCGAACCAGGAAATCCATTATGCGGAAGGGTAAAAAAAAAGAGCCGATCAGCGACGAACTGACCGGCTCAGATTTGGAGATCTTATGACAAGAACTAACAACGGCGCCTCTGACAACCGCGCCTTTAGTGGAGACAATTTATGACAAACGATACGACGGGCGCAGCTGCGCCAAACAACAAGACGGGTTCGGCCACATCGGACGGGCAGAACGGCAACGGCAACGTGGATATGGATTTCGAGAAAGACCTCGAAAACCAGTACACTACAATAGATCAGGTTTTTCCTAACCCCATGAGGAATGAAGGTTTTTATGGCGTTGCAGGAGACATAACCGAGGTAATGGTTGAAGAAACGGAAGCGCCAAGAGAATCGCTTCTCCTCCATCTAATTTCATATCTAGGAAATTGGCTTGGCCGAGTGCCTTACACTTATGTTGGCGGTAGGCGGCATTTCACAACCTTTTTTAATCTGATTGTCGGACCTACAGGATTAGGGCGCAAAGGTACAGCCAATGGAATGGTAGAGTCTTTCGCCGAAGCGCTAAGTAGGCAATGGTACATCGATTGCTGTATTGGAAAGAGCGGGTACTCAACGGGGGAGGGTTTGCTGTGGGCAATCAGAGACGAACGTGAATTTTACGCCAAAGGCGGAGAACTAATTACAGAGGCCGGAGTCGAGGATAAGCGATTAATGATAGTCGAGGAGGAGTTTGCGAAACTGCTTCACGCAGCAAATCGCCCAAACAATACTCTCACGAGTTACCTTAGAGATCTCTGGCAGTCACCACCCGTATACGCCACTAATACCAAGACCACACCTACAGTAGTGACTGGTCCACATGTCTCTATGATCGGACATATCACGGTTAAAGACTTGAAGACTTTGGCCAGTGAGAGAGATATCGGCAATGGTCTATTTAATCGGTTCATAGTCGGAGCGTCGAAGCGTAAAAAGGTCGTAGTGAACCCAAAGCCCATAGAGTGGAGCAGTAAAGAACACGCCCACATATTCCAAAAACTGGCGAGGTCGAGACGAGTAGTCGATGAACTGCCAAAGGGAAAGACTGAAAGGCTGATCCATGATAGCGAATCATGGATAGACGCATGGGCGGAGTATTACCCCACGATCGGCGAGAACCGCCCGGCGAACATTGAGGACTTGGCTCAACGTCAAGGCGATCACATAAACCGTATTGCTGCTTTGTTCGCCGTTCTGGACGGAACGGCGTCAAAGACGGCGAAACACTTAGACGCAGCAATAGCGGTGTGGGATTACTGCGAAGCAAGTCTTCACTACGCTTTCGAAACCTCGGTTATAGGTAACCCAAAATCGCAGCAGATTTTATGGGCACTGCTGCGCGCGCCGGGTGGCATGACCAAGACCAATATCAGCGACCAAGTATTCCATCGCAATACCCCGGCTGTGGAGATAAACCAGTGCTTACTGTACCTAAAAGAGAGTGGCTTGGCGTATTATGAGGTCAAGAAGACTAGCAAATCAAAGGTCGAAGTCTGGAGGGCAATCAGGAATTCGTGAGGCATTCGTTAACGTCTTCGTTGCGCCGATCGGCCACCAGAGCCGATTCACAGACGAATTCGTCGAATTCGTTCGGCGCGCACACTTCCATGCAGTTCTGTATAAATGTATACAGGAAGATACAATAATACATTCCGTTATGTACATTACTGCATACATTAATACAAATAGGGGCATGCGCTTGTGTTGAACGAATGAACGAATTTAACGAATTCGTCCGGGAAACGGCTCCCAGACTTGAGTCCCAAAACGAAGACGTTAACGAACCGCTTACGAGATCGTTCGACAACAGGCACTAAAAGTATGAGCGCAACCGATATTTTGAGACTGTATCCACAGGCACACAAAGAGATCTATCGCCAGGGGTACCGTGATTATCTGCGGTATCAGCAGGAGGTCTCTCGTGGAACACCGAAAGACGAGGCCTTTCGAAAGGCGACATCCGGAACTTTCACGACCAGCGGCGCCGGGTTCGCCCGCGCGAGAGCATAGGGCGCCAGCGACGGAGGAACCAGAAAGAGAGCAACAGACATGAGCACAGTGGCAGCCAATGAGAAACCCAAGGTCATTCAGATCTGTTCCAGCTCAGGATTCACTGACGGGGACGGATACGCCGCACCACCGTATCTATACGCATTGCGCAACGATGGCATCAGTGTCTTTTACTGAACGTTCCGAAACATTCGCCATTGAAGCCCTCTCCTTAACGGACAGCTTCTCCTCTGCCTCCGATTGACGCGGTATAAAACGCTCTATAAGTTGGTGTCCTGCGCGCTTACCCTCCAATTAAGTCAACGGCCAAATATTTTTCCAACGACTCGGACGGCTCAGATTGTCAGATAGAAACACCGGCGCGCGGTTTGTTCCAAACCACTGCCTCGCAAACGACACCGCATAAAACGGAATAACCGATGCAACACCATGAAAAATGATAGCTTTCAGATCTTCCAGCTCTCCGCTAACGTTCGAATTGCTAGCAATGGGTCGCGGTATCCGAAAAGCTCTAAGAGAGCCATTTCCCAGTACCCGTTCTTCAATCCGAGCTTCTGCCATTCTTTCTTTGTGGTCCACGGAAAAACGTTTGCGGCGACTAGATGGAAGCGTTCTTCAAGGGTAATATCGACCGAATTCAGGAATGCGACGGTATTTCCCCGCATTCCCGTGTCATTCCAAATTCCCACATCCTCCCATCGCTTACTCGAAAACTGGTAGTTGTTGATACCAACCACGAGGACGATAGAGGACGATGCTCCGTTTGTTTCTTCGTCGATGACATGCCCTATCGCTTGGTGCTTTCCGGCATCGTCTGTAATCAACGCCCTCAGTTGATCCCTAAGCGGCTCGCGTTGGGAAGAAGGCTCGCCGCGCAATAAGCGGTTGTTACCAGGAATCTCGTCGAACCACTTGCCGGCTTTCCCCTTTTCCAGATCTTTTTCAAAGGACTCCGTGAACATTTCACCATTCAATCGTTGAATCAGGCTTTCTAGGTCAGTCGCTCGCATACCGTTGAAATAATTGTCGAAACAGAATATCCGGAGCGAGCCTTCGAATGCAATGCAAAGAAGGCCCGTCCGGGAAGGGTTCCCGAAAGCCGATGCTGCGGCTATGCGTGTCGGTCTGCCTACGTCCGCAAGAATGCTACTGGGAGCTGTACGACGGCGAACCTGATGCGGACTTCGCCGACTCGGTTCGGGAGTTCTCGCGCAAGTTTGGTTGGTAAGCTGAATCAGCTGATGCAGCTGCTAGTTCCTAATCAGCCGGTTCAGCAGCATCACAGCTGCGGCTAAGAGACACTCACGTCTCATCTGGTCGCCCACGATGGCGCCGGCGGCGGATATCTGATCTAGGCAAGGCTTGATTCCGCAGGCGTCTGCAATCAAGTGCGCACGCAAGACGACCTCGGAGAACTCGTCTTCAGGACGTTCGCGTGTTAAAATCTCGAGCAATTCCTCCGTCACCGTCTCGCGTCTTTTCGTGGCGAGTTTTCGATCTGCGTCGTGTTGGGACATCTGATTCTGGAAAACGAGAAAAGCTGCGCTTCGTGCCTATTGAAAGCGCAGCTCTCCCCACATTGAAACAAGAGCAGCATCCACACTCATGGAGCTGGTATCGATGGCGGATGTGTCATCTACACGCATCGTGGTAGACATCGTTGCGTAAGGTAGAATGGCTGAGAAACCCGCGCTTTATCTGAAGTCCGCGTTAGCTCGCCTAATTGGCACCGACCCACGTGTTGTGGGCGTGCGCGATATGGAGCCGGTTGCTTATTTGATCAGCGCAACCGGACGACGGCTCCCACTATTCTCGGCTATTAAGCAACACACCGAAAAGACTAACACCAATGCCAACACGATTTGAACAACCGCGCGCTGAGCTTCCGACTTCACCGCTCCAGTTGAGAGATTTTCCCCTGTCGGTAGAACGTCGCAATGCGGACATCCGTCCTAATTACGATCGCAACGTTCCGCACAATCAGAGACCCCTGGAGTCCGAAGATAGACCGGCACCTCAACGCATTGAACGCAAGTATGTGGACCCAACTGTCCGCTTGGATCAGGTTGCCGAAGAATTAACCGATGCTCTAGCACTTGCGGACTCCGCACCCGTTACGTACGCGGCTGAACTTAACGCACCTCCAACGGACGAAAAGGAAAAGGCTGAAGCTAAGGTCCGGAAGTTGGCGCAACAACTGCAAGAAGCGCAGGCAGAACTCGACGAGATTAACAATCGTCCGACACCTTTAGAATCTTTTACAGACTCGGCCGTGAAGCTCGAGACCAATGTTCAATTTCTGGCTGGAACGGCTCACACAGCTTTGGTTGATCTTAGCGTCAAGGAAACGTTCGGCGTAGACCGTGAGGACGCTGCGGACGAAGTGCTATACACCTTTGGTCGGAAATTCAAACGGTTACAGAACTATCAACGTTTCCAGAGCTTACATCGCGCGGTATCGAGTAATACCATTTCGGAACTACTCGTTGCGAACAGCGTGAAGCGATCGAAAGCAGCGTTGCAAGTAATCGCCGAAGTTTTAAAGGAGAATCGCACAAATGAGTAACCCACTTATCGAAACTATCGCACAAGCTCGCATCAAGAGAGGTTGGACTGCACCCAAGCTAGTCGTTGAAGAGGTTGATCTGGACGACGACAGCGAGGAAGCACTGCAAAAAGCGGCGAAGCTATCATACGCCGAAGCTCGCCAACGGTTCGTCGCGACTCTGATCGGTAAGCAGGCGAAATAAATCTGTTCCATAAATGTCGCCGATGAGTGTTGCCAGGGGAGATCCCTGGAAAGGTAGGTTAGTCAGACCTCTCCCAATGAATCACATCGGCGCATCTTTTTAACTTAATAACCCAACCCTACCCCAATAATACAATGGCAAAATCATCTACGCAGGTCAGATAATCGAAGCGGCATTACTTCAAGCTCTTAATGCTAATGGCGGAGTCGCAACAGACACGCAGCTAATCAACGCATTAGCTTACGAGGTTCTCGAACGCTCTGGTCGCGGCAGGCGTATAACCTGATGGGGGCTGAGTAAGGCCTAAGGGATACCGGACGAGAAAGCACCGGGTAGTTTATCTACGCTACTCGGAAGAACGCAACATGTCTCCAGGATGTAAAAGAGATGAGGAGGGCAATCCCCGTTTAAACATAATGAGACTGTGTTCCCTCGTTCGTAAGTGGCTAGACCCCAACGTATTAAACACAAGGTACTGTGGCGCAATGCAGAGGTCACGGGGACGCTAAGACGCGAATTCCTGCCAGTTAGATGATTTGCAAAAAGCGGTCCGACGACGACTTTGGGGGCCATTTTGCCTATCTAGGGGTTAATAGGCGCAAATTTTACACCACCTACCTCTATATGCTGACAGCTGCACAATTTGAAGAACTTGGAGAGACCCTTGTTGATCGGGCTGGTATCGCTAAACTGCTCAAAATCTCGCCAAATCGAGTATCCAAGTTGGTACGCTTGGGAGTCTTTTCACCCTGCACCGACGACAGGAAACTGTTCCCGTACCCTCACTGCAATTCTTGCTACCAAGACTATCGGGACTGGTACACAAACATGCGACAGCCCGGAGACAGGTATGCCGACATCGACTGAAATCAAGATCATATAGTACTGTCGCGCCTCTCTGACGCGTTCTGACGACACGAGCGATTTGCAGAATCCGAGCTCGCCAACGACTAATCCCTTCGGGTAATATCTCCGCTCTAGGCTTTGGATATATTTCGCAGCCTTCGGCCCCATGGCAAGAGAATGAGCGGGCAAATCTTCATCAGCTATCGTCGGGAGGAAAGTCGGTGGTCAGCCAGAAGCTTGCACGACCGCCTGTGCCAGGATTTTGATCGGAAGCAGATTTTCATGGATATCGATGCGATCGCGCTTGGCGAGGACTTCGTTGAGGCGATCGAAACTACGGTTGCGAAATGCGATGTGCTGGTTGCTGTAATTGGAAATAATTGGCTAGCTTCCAAGGACGACCACGGGGATCGGCGTCTCGAAAATCCGGAAGATTTCGTGCGCATGGAAATCGCGACCGCGCTCAAGCGTAAGATTCGTGTGATCCCAGTTCTTGTGGATGGCGCTTTGATGCCCCGGCCGACCGACCTTCCCGAAGATTTAAAACCACTAGTACGACGGAACGCCCTGCGAATCACTGACACCAGTTTCGACGGAGACTGCCAACGATTGGTAACTGCAATAAAGCAAGTTTTAGAAAAAGCGGCAACTGAAGAGCTGGAGCGGTTGGAGGCTGAACAGCGTCAGCGCGGGGAGGAAGAGCGGTTGGAGGCTGAACAGCGTCAGCGCGAGGAGAAAGAGCGGTTGGAGGCTGAACAGCGTCAGCGCGGGGAGGAAGAATGGCTGGAGGCTGAACAGCGTCAGCGCGAGGAGAAAGAACGGCTGGCGGCTGAAAGGCGGTCGGAGGAGAGCTTGAAATTGTTGCGCTGGGGGGGCGAGAAGCGTCAACTCGAGGAGAAAGAGCGCGGTGAACCGTCCGTCGAAAACGCGCCCAACAATGCGGACGGCCTTTTTGGGTGGATGTCTAAATACCACTTTCTCTTCCCTGTTTGCGCGGTGTTGGGATACATATTCGCGGCGTCATATTCAGGGCATATTGACAGTTTCGATACAAAGCATTATTACAATTATTTACCGCTAATACCAATTCTCATCGGGCTTACAGATCATCTTGCCCAGCGACGCTGGACGATTTTTGAGATAATAGCGTATTGGATTGGGGCTGTGATTTACGGGGGACTGGTTGTGTGTCAATCCGATCAATTTTGGGTTAATTCAGGAGGGACGCACTATCCCAATGGTGCGATCATACTAGCTTTCTGGTTCCAGTTCTCGTACGCTATACTAGCCACGATATGCGCTAGGCGGCAGCGAAGGTTGAAGGCGGATCGACCGGATCAGAGATTTCGCCTACTTCAAAAGTGGTCTTTTGTTCCTTTTGCGCTAATGCCGGTCATTTGGTTGCTACCTGTTAATGAACGCGAGAACTTCTATCAAAATGCTTGGGATAATGCCGTGCGCTCCGATTGGCTAGCTATCTCCGTGACGTTGCTGGTCCTTTCCTCGCCACTAGTACTGCTTTTCCTGCATTTTGTTTCGTTGCGTTGGAAGATATATTTGGACGCCATTATTTCATGGGTGGGGGGGCAGGATTCACAGTGTATTTCCTGTATCTGAGCCACTGGCCCGGGGGGATTTTGTGTTTTTTGTTTTCCCTCTGCTTTCTGGGTATTGGGGCGTACATGAAGACCACGATACTGGACCTGCGGCTTTGGCTGGGCGAGACGTCTTAGGGAAGGTTCTGCGTGGATGGAAACCTCCGTGCCCGGATCTCCGTCTTTCTCCCCACGAAACGCGACTGTCGTAAATTCCGTCGCGCATGCTTCCTTGCGACCGGAACCAGAAGACCGGCGCAGCGCGACGAACAGTCACCGACTCGCAAGGCAGTGTTCATCTGATCACCGTCCAAAGCAATCAGCCTCGATTTTGAGGCGGGGAAGAAACCGGTAACCGAGGCCGATGCATAAAGATTACATAGGGTGCTGGCTGCTAGGTATCTGCGTTGCTATTGCGTTTTTTATCGCCCTCATAGGATTGGTATTCTGCATCTACCGGATTTTAGAACACACCTTCTAAAATGAGCGTCAGCCGCGCACGAATCTATGCGAACATCGATCAGCTAAAATTCGGGCTTGGGATGAGAACGGAGTCTGGGACGGAGTCCGGTGGGACGGTCGACATTTTGCGTTGGAAGAGACGGGTGACAAAAAGTAAAGGGCCCCAAAATGAGTATGCTACAATCTCCCAATCTCCTGAAACCGTGACGGAACAAAGCAAGCGAGAATTTTGGCAACTCGTAGTGGAAAAAGGAACGACCAAGTGTTGGAGTTGGATCGGGCAATATGACGCAGACGGTCGCCCTGTCTTTCGTGGTGAAAAAGCCTATCGCGCCATGTACGAGTTGTGGTTTGGCAGAGAGGTCCCCCCCGATTTTCATGTGCATCACAAGTGCGAAACCTCTTCCTGCGTGAATCCACGACACCTTGTCGCACTATCGCCTGAAGATCATCGTGCCGTTCACTCGACCAAGGATAAGGCGATTCAGGAGCAAATATATCTTGGGGAGTGGGAGCAAGTTAAGGTTGCGAAAGCCGAGGAGGCGAGACTAGAGAAAGCCCGATTAGAGCGTGAACGACTCGAAGCTGTTCAATTGGAAGAAGAGCGCCTGGAGCGAGAACGGCTCCAGCGTTGCCGCGCGCAAGAGCGTCTCGCACAAAGTGAGCGTCAGAGGATTGCTTCTCTCGACGCTGAGAACAGGCGCATATCGAGGCTCCGTCGGGAGAATCTGATCGTTAAACTGCGAAAAATATGCCTGTACGGAGGACCCGGTCTGGTCTTCGCACTACTATTGTTTTCGAGACTTATTTTTCAGTGGTTTCCCACATATGATAGATGGGTCGAAGATGGCTTGATTTTATTGGCGTTTATCGCCTTCGGTTTCTCTCTGATCGCAATTGAAGGCCAATTAAAGAACCCGATTTCCGGCTTAAAAATCCCGCGCTGGCAGCTTACGGAGATTGCCAAACATCGACGCTTACGACGGAAAACGGAGGCCACGAAGATTGTTTGGACGAGAACGTTTGAACGAGTGGCAGTGACCGAATTTCGGTATCATTGGGCGCGGGTTGCCGTTGGGGTGGATGGCAAGTTCGCCTTTTTTGTGTATTCCAAAGATTCCGGAGGCATAGCCTGTTCTTGGTACGGCTATGGCACTGAGCAAAAGGCAATGCATACTGCGGTCGACTTTATGCAGGAAGGGAAAGAACCCGTAGGCGATCCTGATTTTTCAGCAATGTGAGATTAGATGGTACGAAACCCGTGGGGAAGCTTCTGGTGGATATCTGAACCGCCAATCCGTCAGATCGTGTTGCGCAACCGGTAATTTCTCGCGTATCTTCCGGCCCCTTTTTTAGGCGTTATGGCTTTACCGGTAAATGGACATTGCCGCATCTGTGGAAACGAAGGCAGGCTCTCCTTTGAGCACGTTCCTCCGCGAAAGGCATTCAATGATCAACCTATCCTTCTTGCCAACGTTGAGCGCCTACGCTCTGGCGGTCATCCAGACGACTATGAAAAAGGCGGGCGCGAACAGCAAAAAGGCGTCGGTGTATATACGCTTTGCAACAGGTGCAACAACAATACGGGCAGTTGGTACGGCCCAGCCTACGTGGATTTCGCGAAGAAGGGAATGGAGTATGTCCGCGCCTCCCGATCAGCTGGCCGATTTCACCTTTCGCTGAAGATCCATCCTTTGCGGGTAATCAAGCAGGTGATCTGTATGTTCATGAGCATAAACGGACCAAAGTTTCAGAGCATCCAGACTGAGTTGGTCCGATTTGTCCTCAACAGGGAAGCGAAACATCTGCCGGGTCACACTCGGCTTTTCGCGTTCTACTCAATCGGAGACCGATCTCGGTCTTCTGGGGTTTCTGGGATGATGCAAGGCTTGGGCACGGAGTCATTCAAAAGCTTCGTGTTTTCGGAGATCACTTTTCCGCCGTTCGGCTTTGTTTTGTCCTTTAATTCTACGCCTCCGGACAATCGACTTACCGACATCACGCATTTTGCGGACGAATTCTCCTACAACGAAGAGCGAGTTGTGTGGATTCAATTGCCAGTACTGCCCATTTATACGTTCTACCCTGGAGATTATCGCGACAGGGAAACCGTACTTAAGGATGGCGAAAAGAGTCTCGCGACGGAGAAACAGGCAGAATAGCCGTTTCGTCCAAAAGCAAGCGTTCACATTCGACCGTACAGCTCGTTTCCTGGACGCTTCCGCTATCATGACCCTCGGGAAACCGGCGACGATATTTGTGTTGAAGAAGTGATCCGGGCCGCGTACAACCAAGGAGTTTGAGAGATTTTGCACGCGAACCCGGATCGCCTTAACCAGTGATATCAGACAGCCCAGCTCCCTCGCCGTTCAAAAAGGGAGCTTGTTTCCCTTTCCTACTCTCCAGCTGCGCCTTGGGCGGCGTATTGCCCGCGTCTTCGTTAGAAATGAGGTTATTCTTGCTGCGCCGTTCGATCTCTTGTCGGATTTCTGCCGTCATCATGCGTTGCTCGTCGCTTACGTCGCTTAGCGCCGTACGTTTGACCACGTCTGCGAGGTCTCGCAACAATTGAAGCTCGCTCGGCGCGAGTTTCTGTAGCCAGGATGGGTTACGCATAAATTCCCGCTTGCTATACCAAAAACATATCACACAAAGCAAGCTTTGGCAAGCTTCCGAAGCGCAACGCAATATCACACTATCCGTTGAAGTCGTCGTCGGCGACATGACCCTTGGGAAGCTGTGACGGAAGAAGTGATCCGGTCGCGTGCGACCAAAAGGCGGGACCTGGGTGGGCCGATCCAGGTCACGACCGTAGTGAATTTCTGGGACAGGCTTGTCGTCTTAAACTGGTGGGCAAAAGATGATTTTGCCCTTGCTTGAACATAAAATGGATCGGAATCCATTTGGCCGGTGTGTGCCGAGACGTAGCGACACACGCCGGTTACCCCAAGGAATTACTCGGGAGGCGGAAACGGCGAAAATCGACGCTCACATTTGCCCATACAGCGCGGCTGATCGGAAGTCGGGTGATACGTTCGGGTGATACGCTTTCGACCATTCGACGTGCGATAACGCGAAAAACTGGGAAAACCTAAGTCCCTGTCCTTCGAGGAGAAGCGACAATTTGCAATTCTCTGAAAACAGTTGAAAAGCGGCAAATTCTGATTTTGAGTCATTTGCTGGTTAAGATTATTGCTTAGTGCATCGGTCACAAATCTTTAAGAGATTTGTGACCGATGCAGGCTAAAGAATTCGAGAAGTCAGGAGTTGCAGGAGTTCAGGAGGCAAATGCCTTTGTCCAGGAATAAATACTGGCGTCGATGCTAGCTGAGTCGGATGCTTCGTCGCATGAATCTGGACGAGTCACCATGCCTCAGACTGGAAGGTCGCCGTCCCATTCTGCAACTCCTGAACTCCTGCAACTCCTGGCTTCTTTGTCGCGCTAACGCTTTTTCGCTTTGGAGGAACGTCTCGGTTTTTCGATGCCGTATTTAACAGGGCGGCGTTTGGGCTCGATTTTGCTAATGCCGCTGCCGTTTTTGAGTTCCATGATCTGGTCGCGCAAAAGCGCTGCTCGCTCATACTCGAGGCTAGCCGCAGCGACCTGCATCTCTTCTTCTAATTCGCGAAGCACTTCCGTGATGTTGAAGTCGCCGCCACCTTCTCTAATGACCGATTCCGCGAGTTCCCTTCCTTTGAGCAGGGTGTGCAAACTCTCTTGAACGGCGCGCCTGACACTGGTTGGGGTGATATCGTTGGCTTCGTTGTACTCGATTTGCTTGGTGCGCCGATACTCGGTGATTGCTATCAGTTTCTGAATACTCTCGGTGTAGGTATCCGCAAAAAGAATCACTTCTCCGTTCACGTGACGAGCGGCTCGCCCTGCTGTCTGGATGAGGGAGGTCTGGCTTCGTAGAAATCCTTCTTTGTCGGCGTCGAGAATGCACACCATGCTGACTTCCGGCAGGTCGAGCCCTTCACGCAAAAGGTTGATTCCGATCAAGATGTCGAACTCGCCTGCCCTAAGCGAGCGGAGAATTTCCACACGCTCGATTGCGTCGATTTCGCTGTGCAAGTAGCGCACTTTCAAGCCGACTTCACGCAGGTAATCGGTCAGATCTTCCGCGGTGCGTTTCGTAAGAGTAGTGATCAAAACGCGTTCGCTATTTTCCGTCCGTTGCCGGCAGAGTTCGATCGTCTCATCAATCTGGTGTTTTAGGGGACGGACTGTGATTTTCGGATCCAACAAACCGGTGGGGCGGATGATCTGTTGCGCGATCAGTCGGGAGCCAGGCGTACGCACATCAAAAGCGGCAGCCGAGCGACCGGTGAGCATCGGGACCAGAATCGGTTCGGTCTCCTCCTTACCGATCCTCGCGCGAGAGTGCGGGATGTAGTCCGTGTTGCCGACCACGCTGTTTTGGATCTCGAATTCTGCAGGTGTCGCACTGATGTAGAGAATTTGCTTTGTCATCTCCATAAACTCCTGGAAATTCAATGGGCGGTTATCCAGTGCGCTTGGGAGCCGAAACCCGTACTCAACCAGCACAGTTTTTCTGGAATAATCTCCTTCGTACATCCCGCCGATTTGCGGGATGGTGGCGTGTGATTCGTCCACGATCAGCAAGAAGTCTTTTGGGAAAAAATCGAGCAACGTGTAGGGACGCGAACCGGGCGGGCGGCCACTCAAGTGCCTGGAATAATTCTCAATCCCGCTGCAGAAGCCCATCTCCTGCATCATTTCCAAGTCAAACTCAGTGCGCATCTTGATCCGTTGTGCTTCGAGAAACTTGGCGTGCGCTTCGAACCATTTCACCCGATCATCGAGTTCCTCGCGAATCGCCTTGAGCGCGCGCTGCATCTTTTCGTGGGGAGTCACGAACTGCTTCGCAGGATAGAATGCAAAACGGTCGAGCATCTCTGCAGCATGACCGGTCAATGGATCGAAGCGGGTGATCATATCGATCTCGTCACCAAAGAATTCGACCCGTATGGCTTCCTCGTCGAAGGTGGCTGGATAGACTTCGACCACATCGCCGCGTGCACGAAATCTACCGCGAGTCAGAGCTACATCGTTACGCTCGTAGAGCATATCGACTAGCTTTGCGAGCAGGAGTTCGCGGGAGATTTGCTGACCTTTGGCTACGACACAAACCATGTTTGCGTAGTCTTCCGGAGAACCCAGACCATAGATGCAGGAGACGCTCGCAACGACAATGACGTCGTCTCGCGAAAGCAGCGAACTGGTGGCAGAGAGACGAAGCCGCTCGATCTCCTCGTTGATGGACGAATCCTTTTCAATGTAGGTATCAGTCCGTGGAATGTAGGCCTCCGGCTGGTAGTAATCGAAGTAGCTGACGAAGTATTCGACGGCGTTGTTCGGGAAAAATTGTTTGAACTCGCTGTAGAGCTGCGCAGCGAGGGTTTTGTTGTGCGAAATCACCAGCGTTGGCTTGTTCAGGGCAGCGAGGACGTTGGCAGCCGTAAAGGTTTTACCGGAACCGGTCACCCCAAGTAGCGTTTGGTGCCGGTTACCAGCCTCGAGCGAACGAAAAAGTTGATCGATCGCCCGTTGCTGATCACCCCGCGGTTTGAATTGAGATGAGAGTTCGAAAGGCAT
>DATMQC010000075.1:0-9071 GCA_035567275.1 Chthoniobacterales bacterium
AGGCGGAGAGATCCAAAAAACTTCACTGATTCCGGCTCTGCTACTGAAGGAGCCTTCATCGCTTCGGCGTTGAAAGAGTCTTATGCATTAGGCGTCGTTTCGTTGAGGATCCGGCCTCCGAACGTTGTGAACCAGGTCGGCGAACGGCCGGCGATAAGCCGGCTGGCTCAAGCGCAGGTTCGACTGGGCGGGTCAATTGCCTCCCAGCTCCATGCAAGCATGAAAGTTCCAGATGCCGCGGGCAGGCATTTTTTGTCGCTACTCGATGGCACTCGCGACGTTGAGGAATTAGCGGCCGAAATGATAGCCTTCACAAGATCAAGCGGACAGGACCTGCTCCCTGGCGAAACGGACGACAAAGAGAACCTTGAGGAAAAGGTGAGACAGCGAGTCAAAAATAATCTGGTCTCGCTTATGCGCGGGGGGATGTTTGTTGCCTAGCTAGCGTTCACAACGACCTGCGGCCCTGTGACTTGTGCAAGGAAGTTGGGTTCAGTCTTTGCGGTGCGTAGCCCTGTGCATTTTCGCCGATGTTCGTTTTTTCATGGGAGGAACGGCCTCCGTGCCGTCCGACTAATCGACATTGGTCGATACGAAGCCCATTGTCTCTTCTCTGTTTTAATCAAAAATCAAAATTTGAGACCCTTCGACAATGTAATCGTCGAGCACTCCGCGTCCCTTCTGAAGGCGACCTGATCAAAGATTCGTTGAACGAATGGAAGACCGTATCCACCCGGACGCGAGGCATCGGGTGGCCGATTGACATTGTCGGTTGAACTGAGTCCGTCGCCCCAGTGGATCATTCCGAAGTGAAGCGCATTTTCATCCACAAATGCAGTACACGATATGGCCCCCGGGCGCGAGCGGTAGGCGTGTTTGTAGACATTTGTGAGTATCTCGTCATAAGCCAATACCAACTGGTAAGCTTCAGGATCATCGAAGCCAGCGCAGGCGACCCACTGCTCACAGAAATGGCGCAAATCCGGGATGGTTTCAGGTGAAATTTCGCAATCGCAGCGAGGATCGGGTCGCACCGATTTGTCCACGATGAGCATGGCCGTTGCGTCATCCCGATCGGCTCCGCCTTCGGTAAACTTGCGCCAGTGCTCTTCCAGGGTCTCCAGCAGATTGGATTGATCCTCTTTGCAAGCCCTCAGCACCTTATCCAAGGCTGATTCACCAAACTGCGACCCGGTTGTGTCGCGCGCTTCGACGAAACCATCCGTTAACAAGATCCATGCTTTGCCCAGAGCGAGAGGTACGCAACTGACCGCAAACACGTTCGCGGCCGACAACCCTAGTGGCGGATAGACGGGGCAGACTAGCTCGTCCCACCGGTCCGCCACCGAAAGATACCGGGGTCGAAACTGACCAAAGCTGCAAGCATGAACACGCCGGCGCCTGCGATCGATCAGAAGAACGGCCAGTGTTGTCAGCGTGCCGGCCCTTTCCGCGGTCGCCTGGATCACTCCGTTCAAATCGCTAAGCCATTCACCCAAACCATCTGCGCTGCATGACGGCGCTTTCAGTGACAAAAGGGTGCAAACCCTTGCCGATTCCAAGGCAGCCGGTATGCCTTTGCCGCTCGCATCCCCCACCGCAACCAGCAAGTAGTCTTCACCTATTTCGTGATAGGTGTAAAAATCGCCTCCAACGTCGGCAGCCTGCTCCTGAAAGACCTCCAGCTTCAATTGACCGGTTTCAAAGCGCGGCGGGGGCATGAAAGAGAATTGAGCCCTTCGCGCAATTGATAACTCGGCTTGGCGATAGGCGTCCTCGATTTCCTTCTGTTTTGCTGCTTCCTGCGCCTGGATTCGGCTCAACATCGTCGCGATAAGCGAGCCGAAAGCCAGGAAAACCTGCTCGTCAAACTCGTCAAATTGGTCGCGATCGACCGGATTCAAAGCCTGCATAACTCCATGGCAAACATCTCCGTCCATCAGCGGAATCGTGAGCATTGCCTGCGCAGTTATTTTGGTTTCCTGTCCAATTCCTCCATAATGATCCACATCGCACTGAGCATTCGCAGTGTTTTCACGCTGCCGCGTCCGGAGGACACGCCCCGCGATTCCCTTTCCAGCGGGAACTCGCAGCTCTTGGTTTTTGAGTTCAGGCTGTGTCCCGCGGATAATGAGATCTCCGCTTTCTGAATCGGGCAGGGAAACCGAGCAAGCCCGGCATCGCATCACGTCTCGGGAGGAAAGCAATATTCGGCCGACGAGTTCGTCAACATCCGCAGCACTGCTAAGCGATCTTGCGGCATCGATGAGACTTCGATACGCGCGCTCCTTCCTTTGGAATAGCTCTTCCATGTTGAACTTATTTTTGCAAGGAATTACTGGAACCCGCGGTCCCGCTTATAGAAGCCTTGGGCTTCCGCTCGCCTGGCCGAGAGGGAGGCGGTCGGGTCGTCATCAGATAGTGGAGCGGCCGGCTATGAAATTCCGCGACGGCTTGTTCTGCCACCGTCGCCAGATTTTTAACCTGATCGCTCGCTTGCGTAACCGCATCACTCGTATGGCCCATCTTTCCAATAAGTTTTTGCGCCGTCTCTGCGTCTTCGCCCAGACGCCTGGCGGTCTCTTCGAAAACGCGCAGCACCTGACCCACGCTTCCTTGCTGTTTCCCCTGCACGTCTGCGAGCGTCCGTATGCTTTCACTACTCACCCGTAGATTATTGACGATGGTCTCTAGCTGGCTGCGAAGGGATCGGTCTTTCTGACCTTCCGGGCCATTGATAATCTCCTGTAACGAGCTGATGAGTTGGTCGATTTTGTTTATCCCTTCGGAGCCTTTCTCCGTAAACAGGCTGTTCAGCGCCCCCACCCCGCGATCCACAATCTCTCCGATACTGGTCAGGCGCTGTTCAGCCAAGGCTCCAAGATTCTTGATTTTGTCCAGACTCTCATCGAAGCCCGGCAGCACGGCTTCAAGCTTGCTCGAATGAATACCTTCGATCTCTGTACCCTCAGCTAATAGTTTGTCCGGCATCTCACCTCCCACCCCCCCTTTTTCAGATTGCTCAGGCAAGCGCAGGGCGATGGAGGCGTCTCCAAGCAACGTCGGCGCAAGGTAGGCCCGGACGCTCGAAGGAATATTCAGTTTCCGAGTAATCACTACGTCTACCTTCACCTGTGACTCGCGGCTCCCTGGCGCGTACTCCAGGCTTTTGACGTAGCCCGCCGGAATCCCCAAAAAGGATACTTTAGAGCGCTCACGAATCCCGGCGACATCGTCGAATCGAATCGAAAAAGTCAAAAACGGTTTCCGGAAAGGATTATCTTCCACTCCGAAGAAAAGGCCGGCGAAGAGCAGCAACACAATAACTACTCCCAGAATCAACCCCAACCTCTTCTTCGCTTCACCACCATTCATTTGTTTCGATCGGGAGTTTCACTTTCACCCGAGCCAAAGAATCTTCGCACAGCTGGGTGGCGAGACGCCCTGAAATCCTCCGGACACCCTTGCATGATCACCTGTCCCTGCAAGTCACCGTCGCGCTCTCCTCCGAGCATCACTGCACGATGCGCGATTCGGAAGAAGCTGGAAATATCGTGGGTTACAACAACCGCGGCCGCGCCGATTCTCCTCGTGAGCCGTATAAACATTTCGTCAATCTCGCGAGTGCTTATAGGATCAAGTCCAGATGTTGGTTCATCCGCAAAAACCAGATCCGGATCGAGCGCGAGTGCGCGCGCCAGCGCGACACGTTTTTTCATGCCGCCGCTAATTCCGGATGGACGTTTGGTCGCATGTTCCTCCAGGCCAACCATTCTGAGTTTAAGGCGAGCGGTTTCAAACAAGACATCCGGATCCATACCTCGATAATGCTCGCGCAACGGAAGATGAATGTTATCCACCAGTGACAAAGACTCGATTAACGCACCGGACTGAAACAGCATACCGCATCGGACATGGACAGCTTTTAAACGGGCACCTCGCAAAGAGCGCAGATCCTCTCCGAAAATTCGGATCTGCCCCGAAGTAGCCTCGAGGACACCAATCAAAATATTAAGAAGCGTACTTTTTCCGCAACCGCTACCGCCGAGAATTACGAAGGTCTCTTCCGGCAGAACTTGAAAGCTGATCCCATTCAGCACAGTCCTGCCATTTGGAAAAGTCTTGGTGACATTGATGACTTCGAGTACGGGCGCGACCGATTCGGGCGCAGGGAGCCGTTTGCTCTCGGCTTGGGCGATTGTACCGGCCATATTCACACCAATTGAAAGGAAGTGACAACGGCGTCAGCCATGGTTACGACTATCACCGCCCCTACGACCGATTGCGTAGTCGCTTCGCTGATCTCTCGTGAACCGTTACGGACATTCAACCCTTTATAAAAAGCAATCGTGGCGACAAGAAACGCGAACAGCGTGCTCTTAGCCAAAGCGACCATAACGCTCCAGAAGCTGGCTCCGTCGAATGCATAGTAAATATAGTCGCCAATCCCCATTCTGAGCACGATACCGCACAAAAGCCAGCCCCCGAGCAGCGACGCATAAATCCCTACCAGTGTGACCACAGGCAACATGATCTGAAATCCCAGGAAGCGCGGTACGAGCAAATACGGAACGACGTCGATACCCATCGTAAACAGGGCTTTAATTTCTTCCGAGACCTGCATTGAGCCGAGTTCCGCGGTGACAGCGGATACGCTTCTTCCAGCAAATATCAACGCGACACCCACGGGGACAACTTGCTCGGTCAGAATGACCCAAAGAAGGCTGGGAACAATTTCTACCTTTCCTATCTGGCTCAGCTGGATTTCCAATACGAGTGCCAGAATAAAGCCTGCGGCAACCGCTATAAGACTTGCGCTGGGCAGAGCGCCCAAGCCAATCGATCGCATTTGGGAAATAGCGCTATCAATGGCGGTTGATGACGGGCGCACAACCGTCATCAACGTCGATCGCAGAAGTTCAACAACAAGCCTTGAGTAGCTAATCTTGTCCGCGATCATCCGAAATAGACTGCTGGATCATTGCAGCAGCTCTCCCCGAGCAGCCTCGATATCCACGAATGCCGGGAGCTCCTTTTGCAATCCCATCATTTCAAATGAGCCCCTGATTCTGGCCGACATTCCGACGATTGCCACACGACATTCATTCTGCCGTTTCCGGGCGAAAAGTGTGATGACAGCCCAGACCGGACTGTTAATAAACTCGGTCTCTGATAGATCGATTAGAAGCAGCCGGATATCCTCTTTACCGTAGCGGTTCAGGAATCCCTGAACCGCGGGCATCGCAAGAATATCCGCAGAACCTTTGAAGCTGAGAATCCTGTCTCGACCCTCGACCTTTTCATCGATCCTCAGCTGCGCCGGCCGTTTCATTGCCAAAAACCTACTTTCGCACAATGCCGAACGCTAGCCTGAACTTCTCACTAGAATCCTTGAAAAGCAAAACGGTTGCGGATGAGTCAAGTTCTTTTCGTATGCGCGCATTTATGATTTATGATGGGGTAGTTTTGCTTTTCAAGGATTCTATGGAGCGGGACCTCGGAACCTAGGGGTACCGGATTCTCACACCACTTACTATTATAGATGCACGGACGAATCAAAAGACCAAACGCAGCATACTCTTCGGGCGCGGGGGATTTACCTGGGCCTTTGAGAAAATTTCGGTCCCGCAATGGCGAGGCTGCCTCCCTCAAGCGACGCTGCTCCCAACGCGACCTTAATACCCTTACGCATCGCTGATCTAAGGGGTGGCCTCGCTACTTTTTGAACTTGTAACCATTTCTGCGATCAGCGATTGACCGCGTTACATTGGAATTATATCAATCGACTTTCTGCTATGGCTCAACGCATCGGCAAATGCACAAACTATTCCGGGTGCAAACTCGCTTACCGCAACGAGAAAATTACGGTCGTCACAAAGGAGTTTCGCTGCCCCGAATGCGGCTCTCCGCTTGAACCGATCGGTCCCAAACGAGGACCCTCACCGATTCTCATTCTGTCAATCGGCGTTGCGGTGGTTGTGTTGCTGGCGATCGTCGCGATTCTATTGACCGTCGGAACCAGGCCCGGAGGAACTCGCGTCGTCCAGCAGACTCCTACTCCTTCTCCAACTTTAACCCCTGAGTCAACGCCCACTCCCACTCCAACCCCTACTCCGACCCCCACTCCAACACCAACACCCACGCCAACAGCAACGCCATCCCCCGTGTCGATCAGCGACATCAATTCAGCAGAAACCGCATCGCTGAGAAGAGACGTCCTGAGACGGATTGATGCGATGCCAAATGTATCTCAGTCAAACAAAGACAGACTCTACAGCGCTGTTGATCGCGCGCGCGCAATGAGACTTCTCTTCACTTTGTCATTCGATACGTCGCTCACGAAAGTCTCCCCTCAGGATATCACGTTTGCGAAAGGTGAGTTGGAACGGCCTGAAATCAAGAAGATGCTCGATGACCCAACGCTGGTGCTCGTGATTCTTGGCTATGCGGACAAACAAGGCGATGATCAGAGGAACCTCCAGATTTCAACCGGCCGGGCGCAGGCAGTGATGGAGGCTTTACGCGACCAGTGCGGCGTTCAGAACGTGATGCATGTGGTTCCGATGGGCGGCACGGATCTCCTCGATCCTCGGCAACTCGCAAAAAATCGTGTTGTCGAGGTGTGGGCGGTATTGCCTTGAGCTCGAAATTCGTGGTCGGCGTCAGTCAATCGACCCGGAGACCTGAACGGGCCACAGGAACTGGCTGCGGAGAAGCTCGTAAACCCCCTGGGGCGTTGCTCGCAACGCCCGACTGCACGTTAAACCCAGATCCCGAAATTAGGGAATCGTCCTCGTCCTTATAGTCGTGCTCGTCCTCGATTTATTGGGCTTCTGCGCCGAGAAAAGAGCCGATCTTCCTGGTAATTATTTTGTTCCGTTTGTGTGACGGTGAGAATTCTCGAGGCCGACGACGAGCACGAGGACGACTTCTCAACTTCGGAATTTAGGTTTTAAAGGATGATTTGGTTGGCATTAGCGAATCCGCGGGAGTTGCAAGCAATCACCCTCAAGCCTGTTTTTTGGATATCACCTCGTAGATAGCGTCGTGAATCTCCAGGTTCTGGGTCCAATCCGCCACCACCAGGCTACGGGATCGCAAGAGTAAAATATTGATATCATTGATCGCTTCTTCAAAAATATGGTCCAGCGCCGAGTCCGGAGCATCTCCAAAATCTCTACAGATGCTGTCGGGTCCAATTCCGGGAAAAAGTCTGACAACAAAGCCCAGCGTTTCCCACCATAGATCCGCGGGAAGAACCCACGGCGCGACATCCCGGGCGGTCGTCTCCCGCATTAGTCGCTTCGGACCAAGGGAGGTTGCCCAACGCGGGTCTCGATTCACAATCTTTAAAAGTCTGTCTCCTAGCGAAACTTCGGGTGTGAACTCGCCCGCGACCTGGCGTGCAAGGCTCAACATTTCGTCCAAAGCGACCGGAAGCGTGGTTTCTTCGTCTACAAGTAGAATTCGAGTCGCAAGAACCGCGATAGCATACATGTCGCAAGGCGAGGAAAGCAACGGCAGCACCTCAAAGCTCGCGCTGCCGACAGGCGTTCCCGCGACCAATTCGAGTGCCTTTTGAATCGATTCCGGAAATTTTTGGGGCAGCGTCCTGAATCGCGTCTCGCCGGCTGCGAGCGCCTGCGATTCATCCACCCTTCCAAAAAGGTCAACGCGCCCGGAGGCCAGGGGTAACCGAACATGAATCAAATCGCTCGCGGCTACCGTCAGCCGCTCGTCTGTAACCAATGTCGCCTCAATTCTTGTGCCATCTACTTCCGGAGGAAGTACCTTTCGAATCCGAACAGTCGCAAATCCTCGTTCCAGGACGCTGCGCGTTTGCGGTTTGTAAATGGATTGCCCAGGCAATTCAGCCGGGAGAAAATAGCGCGCTTCTCCGTTCCCCACTGATAGGGGAAGTGCGCAGGAAGCCTCGCCGAGATCAACTCGGCCACCCCAAAATAACGGCAGTCCAGTCCCTATTTCAGAAAGCTGAACTCGAAAACTCTCTGCGTTCAAGGCCAAAAAAGGTAATTGCTGCCGGCCGGTCGCAGTCCGCACTTCCGTGAGAATTTGCAGAATCAGATTCAGCTTGAGGTGAAAAACCTCAAGCAATCGACCACTTCTGCCTGATCTCCCGCTGAAGAGATGTCCCCCTCTCTGCTGTATCGCTTCCGGATCCCCAAGATCCGAGTACGCTCCGCCGATGCGAAACGAGACGCGTCCAGAATGGAAGCCCACCCAAGGCTTGCCACTTAGTAAATCAGCAAACTCGACCAGCCCCAGCGGCGCCAGCGGACGCACCATGATCAATCCAGACGCCGGGTTGAACGGACTCAGATCTCCAAATAAATCGGCAAATAGTCTTACGCCTGGACGCGTTGGCGCGCCGCTTGTCGCAGCGAAGAAGACAACCTCCTTATCCACCGGGCCATTCCACAGATATCGATGAAGCGACGACCCATAGGAAGGCAGACCGGCTCGTGCCAGGGCCGCCTCGTCCAGACAGAGAGACAAGGCGCGGTTCGTGATCGGTTCAATGGGATGAATGACCGAACCCTTAACCCGATCGATAAGTACCGGTGCCGGATGCCTGGTCTCGAATCCTGTTTCGATAATCGATTGGCGTTTTAGCGACCGAATCGATGCCACCCGCTCGCTCCACCGGCGGTCCCAGAACGCATTTGTCAAGGCCTCAAGTTGAGCACGCCAACTGAAGATACACCGGTCAACATTCTGGAGCCAGATTTCGATCCAGGCCTTTGGATGCCCCGAGGTATCGGCGAGGCAGCCTAGATAAACGGACGCGTCCGCGGCTTCCCGCAGAAGGACGAATGGAGCGGATCCCTCAGATCCGTTGATCTGCACAAGGAGACAGATCAAAATGGGGTTTGCATCTTCCGGCCATAGCGCTAAAACCTTGTAACCGTCAGGCACGGTGCCGGCGTCAAACTGCAAGGAGATCATCGAGCCGACCTTAGCATCCGCATTGCTCGGCGTCACCTCTGAGACCAAGAAGAATCCTAAAGTTTTTGTAGCGAGTTACGTAAAGAGATGAAACCGATTGCATT